>DAOTUR010000165.1:0-3370 GCA_034436915.1 Anaerolineae bacterium | reverse complement strand
TCTGCCTTTTTGAAGCAAATTTGATCCCAAAATTTGGCTTATAAAAGGTCACAAAGTGCCAAAATTTGGAGAAAACCCTGCTTTTTCAGGTACTCTGAATTTTGGCGAAGGTATTGTTTCTACGAAAGAGAATAATGTCATGTCTGATCCGACCACCAAAGCCGAACTTGTGACCCGTATGCGCCGAGGCCACCAGGACTTTTACAACCTGCTGGCGCGTATCCCCGATGAACGCATGACGGACATCGCCCTCTATGATGCCTGGACGATTAAGGATTTCATCGCGCATATCGGAGCCTGGCAGCAGTCGGCAGCAGATCGGGCGGCCACGCTGCGACGGAATGAAGCGCTTCCCAGGATGCCGGAGGTCGATACCTTCAATGGCCGCACCCTGGAACGCTACCGCCATAAATCGCTGGAGGATATTCGGGCGATGGAAGCCGCCGGATACGAAGCCCTGGAAGCCCAGGTGCGCGACGCCTCAGAAGAAGAATTGTTTGCCTTTGATCATTTTCCCAAGCGCAGTGATCCCCTGCTCACGCTGATTGCCGACAATTCCTATGCCCATTATGCCGAGCATCTGGATGATGTCCGCGCCTGGATGCGCGTCAACGGCCTCGATTAGACGATCAGCCGGGACATCAAAGAAAGATTGTATGTCACACAGCGTGATTCAGGGCCATGTGTGCGCTATAATCGCATCAAAATGGCCCGATCCTCCCCCTCACGGCATGAGTGCCGCAACATGGTTGCACAGCGTATCGTCATTAAATTTGGAACCAGCACCCTGACCGCAGGCACAAAACAGCTCAATCGTCAGCGCATGTTGGAAATTGTGCAGCAGGTCGCTCGTTTGCATCAGGCCGGGCATGAGGTCATCATCGTCTCCTCCGGGGCGCAGGCCGCCGGGCGTGAGCGCGTCAACTTCCCCGATCTGCCGCGCTCTGTGCCTGCCAAGCAGATGCTCTCGGCCATCGGGCAGAGCCATCTCATGCGAATTTACAGCGATTTGTTCGATATCTTTGAGATCATCGTGGCCCAGGTGCTGCTCACCCGCGATGATCTCAGCCACCGTCTGCGCTATCTCAATGCGCGGGATACGCTGCAAACCCTGCTTGAACAGCATGTCCTCCCCATCATCAATGAGAACGATGCGGTTGCCACCGAAGAAATCCGCGTGGGCGATAATGACAATCTCTCGGCGCTGGTGGCGAGTGCGCTGGAGGCCGATCTGCTCATCATCCTGACCGATCAACGCGGCCTCTACACCGCTGATCCGCGCAGCAGCCCGGATGCCCAATTAATTGAAGAGGTCGCCGTAATTGATGACACCATCTTTCAACTGGCAGGCGGCGCAGGCAGCGCTGTCGGCACAGGCGGCATGATCACCAAGCTGCAAGCGGCGCAGGTTGCCACGCGCAGCGGCGTCACCACCGTCATCGCAGCGGGGCGCGAGACGGATGTGCTGCTGCGATTGGCCGCAGGCGAATCTATCGGTACGCGCTTCATCCCCACCGGCACGCATCTTGAGAGCCGCAAGCGCTGGTTGCTCACAGATCGGCCACGCGGCACGCTGCACATCGATGCAGGCGCGACACGGGCGCTCCATGCGCGGGAGGGTGCGAGTCTGCTGCCTGTCGGCATCCGTCAGGTCGTCGGCACGTTTGAGCGTGGCGCAACCGTCAGCGTGGTTGATCCGAAGGGACGCGAAATTGCACACGGCGTCACCAGCTACGACAGCGACGATCTGCGGCGCATTGCGGGCCAGAAATCGACGTTGATCGCGGAACTGCTGGGCGACAGCGTGGGCGATGAGGCGATTCATCGCAACAATCTTGTCATCTGGGGGCAAAGTCCTCTATGATTCGTTCATATGCCAGATCGTATTGAAGATAGGGAATTCTCATGCAGCCAACCGCCACCGCCCTTGATATCACCGATATGGGCCGACGCGCCCGCGCCGCCTCCTACATCCTGGCAAGCCTCTCTGCCGAGCAGAAAAACCGGGTTCTGCTCACGATTGCTGACCGACTCGAGAGGGATACGCCTGCCATCCTTGCGGCCAATCAGCGTGATATTGCCGAGGCCGAAGCCAGAGGCGTCGATGCCTTGTGGATTCGGGATCGCATGGATTTAGCGAAGCGGATGCACGGCATGATCGCGGATGTGCAGCAGGTCGCCACCCTGCCCGATCCGGTTGGGCAGGAGTTCGCGCACAATCACATGGACAACGGTCTGCTCGTCAAGAAGCGCCGCGTGCCGCTGGGCGTGCTGGGCGTCATCTACGAGTCGCGGCCCAATGTCACCATCGATATCGCAGCATTGGCCCTCAAGACGGGCAACGCCGTGATTTTGCGCGGCGGCAGCGATGTGCTGCATACCAATCTGGCGCTGCTGGAGACGCTCCAGGCGGCCCTCACGCAGGAAGGCATCCCCGCCGACAGCATCCAGTACATCGCCAGCACAGACCGCCAGTATGTGATGCAGATGCTCAAGCTGCACCAATACATCGATATGATCATCCCACGCGGCGGCAACAGCCTGCACAATTTTTGCCGTGAGAACAGCACGATTCCGGTCATCATCGGCGGCATGGGCATCTGCCATCTGTATGCCGCGCCGTCGCTGCGCCAGGACGCCGCCCTGCCCGTGATCCACAACGCCAAGACGCAGCGCCCCGCTGTGTGCAACGCGCTGGATACGCTGCTGGTGCATGAGTCGATTGCGGCGGAATTTCTGCCAAAGGTGGTCGCGGCATTGGGCAAAGATGGGGTGATCTTCAAGGCCGAGCCAAAGGCTTTTGCGCTGCTCACGCCTGATGAGCGCATCCAGGCGGCTGGCCCCGATGATTTTGACACGGAATGGATGGGCCTGACGCTCGGCCTCAAAGTGGTCGTCAACATGGACGAGGCGGTAGATCACATCCGTCTCCACAGTATGCAGCACTCGGATGGCATTTTGACCGAAGACGCCGCCGAAGCTGAAGCCTTCCTGAATACGGTTGACTCTGCCGCTGTCTACTGGAACGCCAGCACGCGCTTCACCGATGGCAGCGCGTTGGGCCTGGGAGCTGAGGTGGCTGTGAGCACACAAAAGATGCACGCACGCGGGCCGATGGGCCTGGAAGAATTGACGACTTACAAATGGGTGGTGGTCGGGGATTATACGTCACGGGCGTAGAGAACAGAATTCAATCCCGCAATAAATATCTATAGGGGCGACCCATGGGTCGCCCACCATGAAATCATACATAACCAATGGTGCAAGTCATAAATTTAAGGTGGGATTGTCGTAGGGGCGCGATATATCGCGCCCCTACAAAGACGCTTTGGCCCATTAAGAACTCTTGGTGATCAGAAATCGAGTTTCC
>DAOTUR010000164.1:0-4392 GCA_034436915.1 Anaerolineae bacterium | reverse complement strand
ACGCGGCGGTCAACATCGGACGCCGGGCGGCGGTCATTCCGCCATACGCGGTGTGTGTTTTGGGTTTCAATCCCGCCATAACTGCAAGCCCCCGCCTTTAGGCGTGGGGTATCTGACATGGAAGGTCACGAAGATCGAAATCTTACTCACCGAGGAGGGATATCGATCAATATGAATATCTCCTCATCAAGATTTGGAGGGTGTATCGGTTCGGTATGGGGCATATTTGTTTGGCAATGGACGAGGCGGGCCTCGTCCCTACAGGTTGATAGGATTGGCGCGGTGGTTTGTAGGGGCGTAGCGTGCTGCATAGGCATTAAGCTAAGCCTTTTTTGGCTCAAAACGCAGGGTTTGGCGTGCCAAACCCCTACAAAAACCTTATCTTGTGGAACGTATGCCATAGAGCCATCAAATGTAGGGGCACGGCGTGCCGTGCCCAAAAATGAACATTTGGCCTTAGCTGATCGCTACGTCCTGGCAAAAAAGCGCTGCAAGACCGAATTGACGAACGTCTGACGCCCACGCACAATCAATGAGCTGATGCCCACATTGCGCGTCACTTTGGAGACGAAGCTGTCATCCCCAATCTCGCCGCGCCAGTTGCGCGGGGCGGCCCCGATCATTAACAGGCTGTAGCGCTGTGCCTCCTGGATGATCGTATCAATCACCTGAGCACTGATCTTCACCTCCTGCTCCACGTACTTGAGATCAGCAAACGCGATGGACGTGAGCGTCTGTTTGATGTACTCCTGTCCGGTCTGCTCCGGTTTGGGCAGATCCGGCGGCACAACCGACAGCACATGCACTTTGGTATCAAAGGCTTTGGCAAGATCGACAGCGTAAGGGGCGGCAATACGAGCATTCGGGCCGCCCGCCGTCAGCAGCAGAATGCGATCCACGCGATGCGGCAGGCCGTGATCGTTCACCAGAATCACATCGCAGGTCGATTCCTTGAGCACAGGATCGATCACTGTGCCAATCACGGCGCGATCACTGCGCGTCCAGCCGCGCCAGCCCAGGATCAACACATCGCATTTCTCAGTGCGGGCTACGTCAAGGATGGCCGCGCCTGCATTGTCGCTGCGCTTATGGATGAGATGCACCGGCGTCGGATTGCCACGCGGCGGGGTATAACGCGACACCAGATCGACCAGACGCGGCGAGGCGTTTTCCTCCGTATTCACGTTCATGACGATCACTTCACCATCGCGCACCCCACACAGGCCGCTGGCGACATCGAGCAGCGTGTTTGATTTTTCATCGCTCGTCATCGACACAATCACGCGGAAATCATCGGCTTGCAGCGCCTCAATCCGCTCCTCCGTCTCACCGCGTAGCCGTGCCAGATACGACGGATTGAACAACTCCGCATCAAACTCCGCCGTATAGCCGCAGCGATCACAGATGAAGAGGATGGGAAGCACATGCAGCGGCGTGACCACGCCTGGCTCATTTTCGGCAAATTCGTAGAGCGTGCCGCGCCCAACGCCGTGAAAGTGCAACTGACCGCGACACAGCGGACAGGGAAGCTCAAAATCATCCAGGCGGCTGCCCCATTTGCTGCTGAGCTGCTGAGCACGCACCAGGGCATCATCACGAGTGTCTTTGGTCATGGGGTTCCTCCTGGGTTCCGAGTCGCTATCAAAATTACAAGCAGCACAAGCGCTGTGCCAAAGGCATTCCACAGAGCATAATCGCCCACAATGCCGCTGTGAACACGGCGCAGCCCCAGCAGCGCCCACCGCAAAAATGGCAGATGCGCCCAAAGGCTGACGTTGAGGAAGGCCGCCGCCAGCCCACTGCCCGCCAGCGCGACCACAAGTGGAATGCCCCAGTGTGAAAACTCAAACGGCGTCGGCGTATGAATCGCCTCATGCTCCACCTCTGCCGCCTCTCCACCCATCACATGCGCGATATACGCCTGTCGATCATGCAGCGCGAAGGCCGCAGGGATGGCAGCAGTATCTGAGACGAGGGTTGGTTTGAGGCCCACGATCAGCGACCCGATGACCAGCAGTGCAATCGGCACAATCGAGAGCAGCGGCGCTTCTACGATGATCGACGGCGGCTCATCGGGATTGATGGGCTGCGGGCGGCGTGGCCCAAAGATCAGCCATAACATACGCGCCAGCCCCGCGAACGTCAACGCACTGCCGACAATCGCTACCAGCGCCAAGCCACTCAGACCGACCTCAGAAGCCGCTTCTTCGAGCATGGTTTTGCTGACGAAGGCGCTGAACAGCGGCATCCCCGCCAATCCAAGCGCGGCAAGCGTCATCAGCAGGCAGGTGACGGGCAGGCGGCGAGCCAGATTGCCGCCCTCCTCAAGCGTGTGCAGGCCCGTCTGAGATGTGACATTGCCCGCGCTCAAAAACAGCGCGACCTTGAGCAGGGCATGGCTGATGATATGCATCGAGGCGGCGGCGATGCTCAATGGCGTATTGATCGCCAGCCCCAGCATGATATAGCCCATCTGCGCCACCGACGAGAACGCCAGCACGCGCTTCATGTTCTGCTGCTGGAGCATCTGCACCCCGCCCACCAAAATCGTGAGACAGGCCAGCGCCATGAGGAGGGTTTGCAGCAGCGGCGGCAGCGGCACAAGCGTCAGGGCGCAGCGAGCAACCGCATACATGCCCACCTTGATGAGCGCCCCGGAAAAGACCGCGCTCACGGGCGGCGGCGCGACGGTATGGGCATCGGGCAGCCAGAAATGCCAGGGAATGAGGGCCGCTTTGGTGGCATAGCCGCCAATCAGCATCCCCACGCCCATCCAGCCGCCGGGGTTGGGGACAAAATCGCGGGCCACATGCGCCAGATTAAGGCCGCCCGTGTTCATATACAGCAGCGCCAGCCCAATCGCAATGAAAAACGACGCGATGGAATTGGTGATGAGATATTTGAACGCCCCCTCAACGGCGCTGCGCTGCTCAGCAAAGAAGCCCGTCAGCGCGAACGCCGCCACGCTGAAGACCTCCAGCCACACAAATTGATTGAACAGATCACCGCTCAGGGCAAAGCCAACCAGCGCCGCCAGCAGCAGCAGCATAAGCACGTAATACGGCCCGCGTCCGGTCTGGTAGCGCATCGAACTGGCGGAGTAAATCAGCGCCATTGTGCTCACGCCTGCCGCTACTAACGCGATGAGCAGGCCCCAGGCATCAATTGTGAGGCTGATACCAATGGCGACCAGCTTGCCCGATGCGCCGAGGCGCGGCGTCCAATCGCTCATCCAGTAGACAATCGTCTCACCGCCAAAGATGCGCGGAGCCAGCGCCAGCAGCAGCCCAAATGTGATCGCTGCCGCGAGAACGGCGACGGCTGTGCGGAGAGGCCGCGAAAAATGCTCGATCAATGGGAGGAGAAAGGCCGTCGCCAGTGGCAGCAGAATCGGCGCGGGAATCAGCAGAGAGTCCATAGCTCACCCGCGCAGTTCATGAATACGGCGCGAGTCGAGCGTGCGATACAGCCGCGCCATATGGATAATCAGCGACAAGGCCAGGGCCAGCGTCACCACACCGATGACGATGCTCGTCAGGGCCAGCGCCTGCATGATCGGATCAGCCACGATGGTGATAGCAGGCTGAATCTTCGCTTCATAAAAGATCGGCGCAGTGCTGCCTGCGCGATAGCCGAGCGAGATGAGCATCAAATAGGTTGAACTCTCCATCAGGCCCAGATTGAGCAGAATCCGCACCAGATTGCGCTGTGTGATCACGCCATACAGCCCGATCAGAAATAACAAAATGGCCGCCAGGTAATTCATGAAAAACATCAGAAATTGCCCTTTTGCAGTGATTTCAACAGGATGAGCAGCACCAGCAGCGTGCCGGAAGCCACTTTAAATCCGACGATAAAATTCAGCAGGAAGATGATGCCGCCGCTGAGGAATGAGCCGGGTGCGCCGCCGCGTATGGCGTTGTTGAGGAACGACAATCCAGCAAAGATGCCGATCAAGCCCACCAGAATGTATGTCAGCGCTCCGATATGCTCGGCCACATCCAGATCTTCCTCGTGAATATGACGCACAACGTTGTAGCCGTAGGCGAGATAAAAGCTCATCACCGCGCCGACGATGATCATGCCACCCTGGAAGCCGCCGCCGGGCGTCAGATGCCCGTAGCTGATGATATACACGCCAAACACCAACAGCAGCGGCAGCAGCGCCCGAATCAGCGTGCGAACAATCACCGTCATTTCAGCCTGCTGCTCAATGACCTGCCCGCGAGTCTTGCGACGATTTGGATCGAACATATGTTGAAATGTCCTTTGTCTAAGAAGCCGTTTTATAATGCGGAACGTAATGGATTTACCGTATTAAACGCATGTTTTGGAGAGCGTTTTCCGTAGGGGCACGATGCATCGTGCCCCATATGCAGCAACTTAAGCAAA
>DAOTUR010000163.1:0-3698 GCA_034436915.1 Anaerolineae bacterium | reverse complement strand
AAGCAGGGTTTCCGCCAAAATTTGGCACTTTGTGACCTTTTATAAGCCAAGTTTAGGGGTCAAATTTGCTTTAAAAAGGCAGATTTGGCTGTGTTTTCAAAATTGGCGAAGGTATTGATACTCAAAAAGGTCATAGATTGCGTTTTCAGCGCTTTGACAAAACGCAATAGCATCCCTTTGTAACCCGTCCTTAAAAAACCGCACTTTATCCCCATTTTGAGTATAGCCCCATTCATGGGGCTTTGTCACTGTAGGCGGACGGCTTTAGCCTGCGACAATGTGGCGAGCAATGTCCTTAAAAGATGGATTGTCTTAAATTGGTGTCTATGGGACGCACAAAAGAGCGTCCTCCCCCATTCTACACCGCCGCGATGATCTCGTCTGCGGCCCGCATCCCGCTGAGATACGCGCCATGTACTGTTGAGGGATGCTCCTCGTGCGTGGCCTCGCCTGCAAAGAACAGTACCTCATCAATCGGGGCCGCCAGCGCCTCACGATCCTTGCCGCTTGACCCCACACCATACGACGAATACGAGCCATAGGCAAAGGGATCGCTCTTCCAGCGCGTGAGGCTCCACGCCATCGGATCGGGGATGTCTGAACCGTACATCGTCCGCAGCGCCTTCATCGCCTCCGTGATGATCTGCTCATCGGTCAGCGCTTCAATCGCCTCGCCGTACTCGCCTGCATTGAAGGCCAGCAGGATCGCATCGTTGGTGACAGGGGCCATATTCACAAATTCTGACCAATGGCCTTTTTCAGGCGCGGCATAATCGATCCAATCACTGTCCGTGTCCCAGAAGACATCCGCGAAGCGCAAATAGACCTTATTTAAGACGCCCATATTCAGCCGCTCAATCGCCGTTTGTTTGTCCTCCGACAGCGGCGGCGTGAACGTGATGACGCCCTTTTTCAGCACGCCCAGCGGCACCGTCACGAGCACGGCATCGCCTTCAAAGGTGCGCCCATCTTCACTCGTCAGCGTGACGCCGTTCTGCCCCTCGTAGGCAATGCTGCGAATGGCTGTGTTGAGTTCAATCGTCAGGCCGTTAGCGAGCATCTTGGGCAGCCATTGGTAGCCATCCGGGAACAGCACATCGCCGCCGTCAAATTCCTCATCATCCTGCCATGACATCGCGGAAAGCGTCTTCACATCTGCTGCATATTCCTGCTCAATCGTGGAATTGATGGAGTATGTGAGCAGCAGCAGTTGACGATCCGTCAAATCATGCGCCGCGATGATCTGATCCAGAACCGCGCCAAGCGATTGATCCTCACCCAGCGCCTCCGCTGCGGTCTTGGCCTCCGCGATGATGGATTCATAGAGCACACTGGCCGCTTCCGCCTCAGCATCGGACACAGGCGTGTTGGTATCGGTGTAGACGACGGTCTTATTGACATCCGTCCCCATCATCCTGACGTTGGCCTGTTTCGCCAGCGGCGTGAGCGGATTCTCCTCCAGGCCATGAATCCACGACGCGCCCATATCCAGCGGAATCCCATCCAGCGCGGTGCTCGTCCAGACGCGCCCGCCAATACGATCACGCCCTTCCAACACGGTGACACGGTAGCCCTCTTGCTGCAAATGACTCGCTGCTGCAAGCCCGGCTGTCCCCGCGCCGACCACAAGAATATGCGAGGCGGACGCATCCTGCGCCCGCAGCGATGGCAGACGCGATGCCAGCAGACTGGTACTGCTCACGATAAGCGCCTTGAGCATATCACGGCGCGACAAAGAACCCGATGTTGGCATAAAAACCCCCTCAAATGTGGGCATCTTATTTCATAAAAGACTCGTTAGAATCAGTTTATTATAACGTCATCAGGATATTTCTCATCATGAGCCAACACATTCGGTCTTTAACGCCCAAAACATGTCCGTCATGCGGTGCTGTCGGGCGCTTTGCCCTAGTCAACGATACGATGACCTGCCAGCAGTGCGGCTATACAAGCGATTCTGCCGCTCCTGTGCTAGTCCGCCCACAAGGTATCGAGAGCGATGAGCCAGCGGATATCAAACGGCTCAAGCCCGGTTTAAAGCGTCTCAAGTCCGATGCACCCCCCACCCCACCAACGCCGCCTGCTCCCAGCGCAGCCGCCCCCTCAGCGGCGTATTCAGCCGAACGGTTGGCCCATTTCAAAAAGATGGCCGCGATGGAATCGCTCATGCACCCCACACCCGTGAGCAGTTGGGTGCAGGCGATTTACAGCACCGGCTTGCAGCACGTCCGCAAACAGGAATGGGACGAGGCCGCAAAAGCCTTCCATCGTGCGATTGATGAGGAACGTGATTTTGTCGATGGGCATCTGTGGCTGGCCCGCCTGAGCCGCACCGAGAAGGAGCAGCGCGATCATCTCAGCGAGGTGCTGGCGATGATGCCCAATCATGCCGAGGCCATGTCGATGATAATGGTGCTCAATGGGCAGATGAGCGAGGATGAAGCTGTCCGCGCCCTCAATCCCAATGCTGGCCCGCAGACCCAAACCGCCACCCAACCCGTTCAGGTCAGCGCCAAATTGATGACCTGCTCCAACTGCGGCGGACGCATGAGAGCGGGTGAGGATGGTCAGAGCGTGGTGTGCGAGTTTTGCGGCCACACCGAGGCCCGCGTTATGGCGCAGGATTACGGCCTGAAATCCTTCTCGATGGCGATGCTCAAGCAGCGCGGCCAGCAAATCCAGTGGGTGGTCGGGGATCGCCTGCTCAAATGCCAGACCTGCGGCGCAGAACGCACTCTCCAGCATGGCACACTGTCAGAGCGCTGCCTGTTCTGCGGCTCATCGTATGTGGTGCAGTCCGACGCGCTCGGCTCGTTTCAGCAGCCGGACGGAATGCTGCGTTTTGCCATCAGCAAACAGCAGGCCGTTGATGCCGTGCAGGAGGCGCTCAAAGGCACTGTCGAGCGCGTCAAAGGCTGGTTCGTCAACAACGAAGTCGGGCGCATCTCGCTGGAAACGCTGTATATGCCCTTCTGGTTGTTCGATCTTACGCTGGATATCAAGCGCACCATCACCCGCAAGGAGTCCAACCGCCGCGCCTCAAGCGTTGACAGTCCGGTGTGCTATGACTCAATCGCGGAGATGGCCTATGATGTGCCGATCCTCGCGGCGCAGGAGGTCGATCAACGGCTGGTGGAGCGTGCTGGACAATTTCATATGGATCAGATTCAGCCCTATCACCCTGATTTGCTGGCCTCGTACAGCGCCCTGATTTACCGCCTGCCCTTCGACAAAGCCGCCCTGGATGCGCGTCAGAGGGTGGCGAATCGAATGCGTGATTTGTATGAAGCCAGCACAGGCAGCGAAGAGGTGCGCGTGAGCCTGCTGTTTCAGCAAATTATGTTTCGCCTCGTGCTGATGCCGTTCTGGGTTGTGACCATCTATGAGCGCGATGGTGATCTGCGTCCGGCGATGGTCAACGGCCAGACGGGGACAGTGGCATTGGGCAAGGCCCGCAAACCGCAGGCGTAGCACCCCTCCCCAACCCCTCCCCGCTCCGCAAGGAGGGGCCATGATGTACGGGCATAAAATTGAGGCAAAATATTCGTTTTGGGCATAGCACGCCACATAGGCATTAAGCTAAGAAGCCGTTTTATAATGCGGAACGTAATGGATTTACCGTATTAAACGCATGTTTTGGAGAGCGTTTTCCGTAGGGGCACGATGCATCGTGCCCCATATGCAGCAACTTAAGCAAA
>DAOTUR010000162.1:0-23743 GCA_034436915.1 Anaerolineae bacterium | reverse complement strand
TCTTGAGCGGCCTTTAACACCTCATCTAGGCTTTCCTGATTTTACGTGTGGCAAGACTTCGCCACACACCCTCTCTCAGTCCTTTGTTAAGGTGCTAAGAGCATTCTAACACATCAGGGCGGAAATACAAGTTTTACGCCTTACCTCCCCATCGCTAAAGCGAGGGGCTTCACGGCGCTTCTTCGGTGAATCTCTTATTGTTATTCGGCTTGAAATGTGGTTTCCTTAAGGAAAGTAGAGGGTTTAGACGTCAACGACCCCCGGCTCAAGCCGGGAGCATGAATAATGCTCAGGTTGACCAGACTCAGGCTTGATGTTAGAGCCTCCGTTAGGGGCGAATACACAGGCACTTCGGGATGACCTTCCAGTCCCGAACTCTGCGGTGACGTGTTAAACAGCGTGAGGGTCTAAAGTCGTGCGCGTCACATAAAACCGCTCCATAACTTTGTCGAGGAAAACTTTATCCGCGCAAGCGGAAACGGCCCGGAGCGAGCCAGAGGTCACTTAAATCGCTCCTTCCCTTCGGGGAAAGCACTCGGACGGCGACAGCGATGAGAAAGGAAGTACGCCTTTCCCCACCGGGTTAAAACCCGATGTCCCCAGGCGAACATTTTATGGATTCACAGTTGGACGAAAAACCTTCAGCATTGGCAGACTTAGAACTTCTGGTTGAAGTCTCTCAGTTATTGACGTTCACAGATTTAGACAATGTTTTAAATCGTGTTATTAAACTTGCCTCTGATGCATTGGGAGGCACACGCACCAGCCTCTTCCTCCATGATGACCAGGGCATCGATTGGAATCATATCTTTACAGCACGCGGCTTGTCGGGCGATGAGTCGGTCAAGGTTGTGTCGCGGGTGATGGATGAAGGCTTTGCCGGATGGGTGTATCGGCAGCAGCGCGGCGATATTATTCAGGACACGCTCCAGGACGAACGCTGGATTATTTTCCCCGGCGATACGCTGGTGGTGCGCTCGGTGTTGGGCGTCCCCTTCGTCGATGAGGGCCGCGTGATTGCTACGGCGACATTTGTGCATCCTGAGCCGCATCATTTTACCCCCTATCATCTGCGCCTGATGACCATCATCGCCAATCAAGCGACGATTGCCATTCGCAATGCCCGCCTGTTCCACACGATTACGCAGCAGCAGCGCCAATTGGAACTTGTGCTGCAATCGATGGCCGATGTGCTGCTCGTGCTGGATGAGGAAGGCCGCATTATCCTGACGAATCGGGCGGCACTCCAGCTTGCCAGCGTCAATACCGAAGCCGATCTCATTCGCAAACGTCTGCATGATCTGGCCCGCACCGATTCGGTCTTTGATCCGGTGGTGGATGTGATCGAAACAGCGGACGTGCGTGAAGCGTGGATTTTTGAGGCGCGCTCTGAGTTGGGGCAGCGTGATTATCGCATTACCATGTCGCGCTGGCGGGATGAGGCGCAGGGGAAAGGCGGCTTTGTCGTCGTGCTGCATGATATTACGACGCTGCGTGATCTCTACCGCTTCAAGGATGAGATGCTGCGCGTGGCCTCGCACGATTTACGCAGCCCGCTGTCGCTCATCTCCGGCTATGCCGATATGATCATCATGGACACGACGGATGCCGACTCGCCCTTCCATGAATACGTGGGCATCATCAAAAAATGTGTCGAGAAGATGGGCAATCTGATCGATGATCTGCTGCGAGTCGAGCGTATTCGCACCTCACCGCTTGAACTGCGTGAGCAGGTCGATATTGAGTCGCTGGTCAAAGTTGTGATGGTCAACACACGCTTTTCGGCCCAGGCCAAGAATCACAAACTGATCTCTGAGATTGATCTGCCGCGTTCGCCGCGCATCAATGCGGATGCGGTCTTAATCCGTCAGGCGATGGAAAATCTCATCAACAATGCCATTAAATACAGTGAGCGCGGCGGCAAAATCACCATTCGCGCCTATGTCGAAGGGCAAAAATATCACTTCAGCGTGCATGATACGGGCATTGGCATTGCGCCGGAACATCTGCCGTTTGTGTTTGAGGCGTTCTTCCGTGTGCATCCGTCTACAGCGGAAAAAGGCAGCGGATTGGGCTTGAGTCTGGTCAAAACCGTGATTGATCGTCATCATGGTGAAGTATGGGTCAAGAGCCAGTTGGGAAAAGGCAGTCAATTTGGCTTCTGGTTGCCGCTGACACAGCCTGACGAATCAGAGCCGCAAGAGTAGACCCTATGCGCTATGTGACGTTCAGCGAATTGATTTTCATCAATGGCAAGCTTCTCAACGATCCTCTGATTATGACGGGCAAACAGAAAATCCGTGATATTGATCTGCTGCTGGCGGCGGAGCAGCGTCCACAGGCCAGTGCCTTCGGCCAGGATGCCTACAGCACGCTCTCGGAGAAGGCGGCGGCGCTGCTGCATTCCATCGCCCGCAATCACCCTTTCAAGGATGGCAATAAACGCACGGCGTTGGTGGCAGCGCTCTTCATGCTGCACACCAACGGCCAGACGCCTGTGTGGGCGCGGGAGGAGGCGTTACAGCGCGTGCTGGATGTGGCGGAAGGACGGCAGGACTCCGCAGCGTTTGCCCATTGGCTGCGCCTTGAGACGACGCCGCCACAGCTCGACTCAAACGAGCAGCAGGATACACACTTGATTGATTCTCTTTTGCATGACCATCGGTGGTTGCTGAATGAACTCTCCACACGATGACCCCGATCAGGGCGCGTATGACTCTTCCCGCCCGATTATTTACCTCACCGCCAACGATCTGTATAACATCAACGAAGAGGTGACAGGCCAACTGCCCTTCGTGCGGGATCGCCATCTGCTGCTCTCGGCCACACGCCGCCCGTCTATGACGGTGTTTGGCGAGGCGCAGTTCCCGACGCTGTATGGCAAGGCGGCGGCGCTGCTGCAATCGCTGGCGTATCATCATCTGTTTGTCGATGGCAACAAACGCACCGCTATTCGCGCTGTGGAGATGTTCTTGCAGGCGAACGGCCTGCAACCGACGTGGCAGGCCCGCGAGGAATATGATTTTGTGCTGCGCGTCGCCCAGGGGCAGGTCGAGATCGAGGAGATTGCCGCCTGGGTCGAGGGGCATACGAGGGGAATATAAAGCCCCTCGCTTTCACAAGGAGCGAGGGCAGACACACGTCAAACCGCGATTTGCCCATCCACCAGCGTAATGATACGATCCGCCCGCGCCGCCAGATCACGATCATGCGTCACTAAAACCACCGTTGCCCCTGAGGTCTGCTGAATGTCACGCAGCGCCGCCAGCACAATCTCGCCTGATTCGCTGTCAAGATTGCCCGTCGGCTCATCGGCCAGAAGCAGCGGCGGATTGTTGGCGAGGGCGCGAGCAATCGCCACACGCTGCTGCTGCCCGCCGGAGAGCTGCGAGGGCAAATGGTGCGTGCGATCCGCCAGACCGAGCAGCTTGAGCAGTTCACGGGCGCGGACATTGGGGTTGAACTGGGGATGACGCGCAAATTGAATCGGCAGCGCGACATTTTCCAGCGCTGTGAGCGTCGGAATTAAATTGAAAAATTGGAAGATGAAGCCGATTTTCTCATTGCGAATCTCGGTCAGTTTGTCTTCGCGCATATTGCTCACATCGACACCATCAATATAGATGTGGCCGTCGGTGGGCGTATCCAGGCCGCCAATAATGCCGAGCAGGGTGCTCTTGCCGCTGCCCGATGGCCCGATGATGCTGACCATCTCGCCGCGCTGGATTTGCAGCGAGACGCCGCGCAGCGCATGGACGGTATGCTGACCCATCCGCAGGTCTTTTGTAACGTTTTGCACGTCGATAACAGGGGTCGTCATGACCGTAATCCTCTTGAGTGAGATGTGATGAAGGCCAGCAGCAGCCTATAATGTCGTGATCAGTCTTCCAGAAGTACGCACAGAGTCATGTCTCCGTTGCACAGAAGCCGTGATCGGGCGTATGATCATCTATCTTAAAGCAAAATACGCTCATGACTCAGGGACAAGAGTATTCTTATGACAGTTTCATTCTGGCAAGCCGATGGACAGCAGCCTGTGCGCGAGGTCGATACCCTGGTGGTGGGGGCGGGACTGGTAGGCTGTGCATCAGCCTATTTTTTGTGTCAGGCCGGGCATGAGGTGATCATCACCGAAAAGGCCGATCTGGCATTGGGGGCCAGCGGGCGCAACGCAGGCTTCATGATCACGGGCCTCGATTCGTACTATCATCGGGCGGTAGAAAAATACGGCGAGGCGGTGTCGCAGGAGATGTGGTCGCTGTCACGCCAGACGATTGCCTTCTGGCGCGAACGCATCGCTGAGGCGGGCGGTGCAGTCCAGCACACGCAATGCGGATCGCTGCTGCTGGCCGAATCCGAGGCCGAGGCGCGTGATCTCGAAGACGCGGCGCGGGCGCTGGACAAGGCCGGACTGTCGATGCAGTTCCACAGCCGCGATCCATTAGGGCGCGGCTATTTTGCCGCGATTGAACATGCCAATGATGGAGCGGTGCAGCCTGTCCAACTGGCGCAGGCGGTCTTCAAGCAGTCGGGCGCGGAGCTGATCGCCAACAATGAGCTATATGCCATCGAGCAGACCGATGCCGAATATGTGATGGTGTACACACGCCAATTCATCTTCAAGGCGCGTTATGTCATGCTCTGCACCAATGCTTACTCGCCGCAGATTGATCCGTACTTTGTCGGCAAGGTCATCCCCAATCGCGGGCAGGTGCTCGTGACCGCACCGCTGGCCGTGCCGCCCCTGACAACCTGCGGCTACAGCGATTATGGCTATATGTACTATCGCACGACCTTCGACAACCGCCTGCTCATTGGTGGAGCACGTAACCGCGCCTTTGACCTGGAAAATAACACGACGGATGATCGCATCACACAGCCCGTCCAGGATGCCCTCGATGCCTATCTGCACCGCTACTTCGTGGATGTGACCGTGCCTGTCGAGCGCCGTTGGGCGGGCATCATGGGCTTCAGCATCGATGGGCTGCCGCTGGCCGGGGTGCTGCCGGATAAGCCGCGTGTGGGCTTCGCGGTGGGTTTCACCGGGCATGGGCTATCATTGGGCGCAGGTACAGCGATGCGGGCTGTTGAGCGGTTGCTCAAAGGCACATCAGCGGGTGCAGTCGATGCCGGACGATTGACAGTTTAAGGAATCTCAGTTTTGGATAGCGCTGCCGATGACCCATCACTAACCGCCTCCACAAGGGGCGAGGAAGGGAGTGGGGTAAAAAGCCCCTCTACCACGCAGTGGGTGAGGGCGAAATACACGCTAAAAATCTATGCAAAACTCAGATTAAAGACTTTTCCAATGAGGAGATAGACAATGCCAGATATGCTTGTAAAGCTCTATAAACTTCCGCCGCTTGAACCCGTATTGCAGACACAGCGCGATAAGGGCATTCAGATTCGCCGCACCCTTGCGCCCGAAAAACATCTCGTGCTGGCCTGGATCACGCAGTATTTCTGGGTCAGTTGGGCGTCTGAATGTGAGGTGACGTTCGGCCATCTGCCCATCGGCACGTATATCGCGGTTGAGAATGGCGTGATGCTCGGCTTCGCCTGCTACGATGCAACGGCACGCGGCTTCTTTGGGCCAACAGGCGTCAATGATGCGGCACGCGGGCGCGGGGTGGGTGGGGCGCTGCTGCTGGCCGCCCTGCACGATATGCATGTCCAGGGCTACGGCTACGGCATCATTGGCGGCGTTGGCCCGGCTGATTTTTATGCCAAAGTTGCCGGGGCCACGCTCATCGAAGACTCTGTGCCGGGGATTTATGGCGGCCTGTTGAAGGGGTAGTACCCCACCACATTGATTGTTATGAAGAAAGGATGTTGTCGTAGGGACACGGCCTGCCGTGTCCACCCATTCGGACAAGGCCCGCCTTGTCCCTACCCCGCCACGATGATAATGACAGATACGCACGACGGTTTGTAAGGACATGAATGCCCGAACCGATGGGACATGGCGTGCCATGTCCCTACAAGGACATTCATGATCCCTCATAATTGCTGTGGTGAGGTCCTACGATTATTTTGGAAAACACGAACGGCTTTTTGTACTCTCACATGTGATATTCAGGATGTTGTATGGCGCAAATGGTCAATATTATCATTAATGTCATTGGCCCGATCTTCCTCGTCATCGGCGCGGCCATGCTCATCGGACGGCGCATGAATCCTGATCCGCGCCCGCTCTCGACCTATCTCATCTATCTGTTTTCGCCTGCGCTGGTGTTTCGCGGGTTTGCCACGCTGGATCTACACGCCTCCTCCGTCGTGGGCATGGCACTGGTGGCGCTCCTCATCCCGTTGATCATGATGGTGATTGGCGTCGTGATCACGCATTTTCGCCCCTGGACGCCTGAACGCAAAAGCGCCTTTATTGTGTGCCTCTTCATGATCAATGCCGCCAATTATGGCATCCCCCTCAACAAATTTGCCTTTGGCGATGCTGCCGAGCCGCTGGCGCTGCTATTCTACTCGGTGCAGATTGTCCCGGCCAATATCATGGGCATCTATTTTGCCTCACGCGGCGCTGTCTCGACCAAACAGGCCGTGCTCAATGTGCTGCGCGTGCCGCTGACGTATGCGGCGCTGGCGGGCATCCTGGCGAATCCTGCGGTTGGAATCCTGGTAGTTCCGATTCCGATTTATCGTGCTCTGGTCGATATTGCTGCCAATGCCTCAATTCCGGTCATGCTGGCGCTGCTCGGCCTCAAATTGGCGCAAACACAGGTGCGCGGCCTGCTGCGTCCGGTGCTGCTGGCAACAGCCCTGCGCTTGATTCTGGCTCCCCTGATCTCTGTGCCGCTGGCGCTGCTGCTCGGTCTGACCGGACTGCCGTTCAAGGTGGCAATTGTGCAGAGCGCCATGCCGACGGCGGTGCTGGCCGGAGCGCTCACAACGGAATTTGGCAGTGACAGCGAATTTACCTCCGCCGAAATCTTTGTAAGCACCATGTTGAGCGTGCTCACCTTGAGCGTGCTGCTTTCGGTTTTGGGGTGATGGGTAGGATGGACAGAATAATGTGGTTTTTGTAGAGGCGCAGCGTGCTGCGCCCCTACGGGTCAAAAACGGGCGATATTGTAGGGACGAGGCCCGCCTTGTCCGCCAATATCCCCTTCTCAATGCCCAAATGCCTACTGTCCCTGGCCCATCGAATAACCTGGCTCACCATCGAACGTACACAGATTTTCGATTTTGATGAAATCCAGCCCGGCATCGGCCACATGCTGCAAAAGCGCAATGATCTGCGCGTGGGTGATAGAGGCTCCCTTGTCGGCGGCCATGAAGCGGCAGCGCCAGTGATCGGTGCAGAAGGTCTCCGGCAGACCCTGCGGCCACACCTTCACGCCGCGATTGGTGATCATGAGCAGATCAAGCCCTGTGCCATCTTTGACCTGTTGCAGCGCCTCGGCCAGATGATCGGGATTGCGATCTTCAAAATCCACAAACACATCCACGCCCACAAGCTCACGATGGGCAAGACGCGGCGCGACGGTGGGCGTCAGATTGAGCGGCGTCTGGGTTGTGTGATGGACGGGCTTGAGTGTGTGCGGCGTGCGGCCCAGATTGGCGATGACGGCTTCGGCAAATTCATGGGTTCCCACTCGTTCTTGACTCAGACCGTCTCTGTAAATATCGCCTGTGTGAAGCCCTGCCTCAAGCGTGGCAAGCCAGGCGTTGTGAACACATTCGGCCACCTCTGCCTGACCAATGTGAGCCAGCATCATCACACCCGCCAGCAGCAGGCCGGATGGATTGGCCTTATTCTGGCCCGCAATATCGGGCGCTGTGCCGTGAATCGCCTCAAACATCGCCGCACTGTGGCCGATATTGGCCGAGCCTGCCAGCCCAACGGAGCCTGCAATCTGCGCCGCGACATCGGAGAGGATATCGCCGTACAGGTTGGGCATGACCATCACATCAAACACCTCCGGTGTATCGGCAAGGCGGGCGGCTCCAATGTCGATGATGAGATGCTCGTTCTTGAGATCGGGATATTCGGCAGCAATTTCGTCAAAGACCTTGTGGAACAGCCCATCGGTCATCTTCATGATGTCGTCTTTGGTCAGGCAGGTGACTTTTTTGCGTCCATTGGCGCGAGCATACTCAAACGCATAGCGCACGATTTTTTCACAGCCGGGCCGCGAGACGAGTTTCAGGCATTGATACACCTCATCCGACTGGCGGTGCTCAATCCCGGCATACAGGTCTTCTTCGTTCTCCCGAATGATCACGACATCCATGTCAGGATGGCGCGTCTGGACGAAGGGGGGATAGGCCACACACGGACGCACATTGGCGTACAGGCCGAGCGTCTTACGCAGCGTGACGTTCAAACTTTTGAAGCCGCCGCCCTGCGGGGTCATGATCGGCGCTTTATAGAAGACCTTTGTGCGCCGCACCGAGTCCCATGAGGCGGGCGCAATGCCGGACGAGTGGCCTTGCAGATAGGCTTTTTCGCCGATTTCAACCACTTCAATGTCGAGGGCTGCGCCAGCCTTCTCCAGGATGTGCAAACAGGCTTGCATGATTTCCGGGCCAATCCCATCACCATAGGCCACAGTAATCGGGGTTTTGTGCGTCATGTACTCAGGCTCCTTGAGACGTATAAGAGAGTCGGCGCTTGGCGGTGGCCGATATAACCGTTGATAAACTCATTGGCAAAACGTGATTTAGATGTGTGATAGCCCCTGGAAACGCAAAAGCCGACATGAATCGACACACGAGGTGTGGATTATTGTCGGCCTACGTTGCAACTCGTCGGCTTCAGATTTGAAGTCTACGCTTTGCCCTGTCTACCAGATGCTTTTACACAATATCCCCAGTATAACCAAAATTAAAAAAACGTCACCCCCAAATTTGCGAGAATCGAAAAACTATCGTCCACGTTGCCCTATCGCCTGATGTGACTTTCCATTCATAAGGGGTCATGAGAGCGTAAAGCGGGCAGACGCCTTGTCACAGGGAGACTTTTAAGTTACAGTGTAGGATAAGGCAATTTGCCAAACATCGCTGTTGGAGCAAGTGACGCGATGGAATGAACCCCTTTCACCCCCAATCTGGGTGAAGGTTGATGCTGTAAGTAAACAGACACTGCGACACGGCCCTCCGGGGCGGCTGTCATCACACAAAAATGACTCTCTGCTCCTCCCTATGAGGAGCGGGATATGGCACATGCGAGAGGCGGCCCAGGCCGCACATCCCCAAACGAACTCCGAATGTGGGCCTGATCCTTTATCAGCCTGCGGAGTTGGCATTGGGTTCGGACTCCAGTCGAGAGACCGAACGATTTTTTGCTATTCCAATGAGAGATTGGCGTGAGACAGCCGTCGGGCCGTACTGAAACCGACGGTTTTTGTCATTGGAACGACGGACGTGCCAACAGTTACACGGCTGGAACGACAAGAAAAACAAAAAGATCGTGTAAATATCTATCTCGACGGTGAATTTGCCTTCGGGCTAAATGAGTTGGACGCGGTCTCTCTGCGTAAGGGCCAGATCCTCACGGAGGAGGAAATTGCACAACTGCGTGATCAAGATGCGGTTGTGCGGGCTTTCGATCAGGCGGTGGGTTATCTCAGTTATCGTCCGCGCAGTCGGCAGGAGATTCAGCAGTATCTTAAGGGTAAAAAAAACATTCCCCCAGACATACAGGAGCGTGCGATCACGCGCCTGGAAACAGCGGGCTATCTGGATGATCGGGCGTTTGCTCGTTACTGGATTGAAAACCGCACTCAGTTTCAACCGCGTGGGCCTCATGCACTGCGCTATGAACTGCGGCAGAAGGGCATTGCGCCCGGCCTCATTGAGGAACTGCTGCGCGACACCGTTGATGTGGAGGCAGCCGCGTATCAAGCGGCCAGCGCCCAGGGACGGCGGCTGCGGGGGCGCACGCGCCAGGAATATCGTCAAAAAATGGGGGCATTTTTACAGCGTCGTGGGTTCGGATATTCCACCGCATCACAAATCATCCGTCGTTTGATCGATGAACTGGCCGACTCTGAGCCGCCCTTCTTTGCGGCGAAGGAGGCCAACGACGACGACGAATAACCTTGCTCCAACAGGGGACGCGGTTTGTATTATCAAGAAAGGAGCAAGGGTGCAGGCTGTATAAAGCCCGCTCGTGAGGCTTGAACGGCCCCCGGATCTATGGACAACATAATAATTGGACTGGTTGCGCTTGTCGTCGGCGCGGCTGTAGGCATCTATATGGGACGACGGATGCTGCTCAATCAGCAGCAGCAAGCGGCAGATTCACTGGTGGTGCAGGCGGAGAGAAAATCCAAAGACCTCTTCACGCAGGCCCAATTGCAGGCTGATAAAATAACCGAAGAGAGTGACCAGAAAGCCCGTACCAAGCTGGACGAGGCGGATGAAACGATTGTTCGCCGCCGTAAAGAGCTTGACCGTGAAGAAGAAAATCTGCTGCGCCGCCGCGAAATGCTGGACAAACGCACGGATGAAATGGATAAACGTCTTGAACGTATCGAGCAGCGCGACCAGACGCTGAACAAGCGCCAGAGCCGCCTCGATAAGCGTGAGAATGATGTGCTTAAGAAAGAACAAGAGAAGGTCGAAGAGCTTCAGCATATTGCTCAAATGACCATCGAAGAGGCGCGGCAGGCGCTGCTGGCGGAGACGGAACTCGATGCCCGCAACGATATGGCCCGCATCATCCGTCAGGTGGAGGCGGAAGCGCGTGAAGACGCTGATAAACGGGCGCGTGAGGTTATTTCTCTGGCGGTGCAGCGCCTGGCGAGTGAACATGTCAATGAAATTTCTGCCAGCGTCGTGACGCTGCCGGGTGAAGAAATGAAGGGCCGCATTATCGGGCGCAACGGGCGCAATATCCGTTCGTTCGAGATGGCGACGGGCGTTGATGTCATCGTCGATGATACGCCGGAGACGGTCACGATCAGCAGCTTTGATCCGATCCGCCGCGAAGTCGCCCGCCGCACGCTGTTGAAACTCGTCACGGATGGACGTATTCATCCGGCCCGTATCGAAAAGCTGGTGGAAGACACCCGCGCTGAGATCGAACGCAATATCCTGGAAGATGGTGAACGGGCGGCCTATGAAATTGGCGCACACAATCTCCATCGTGAAGTGCTGAAACTGGTCGGACGGCTGAAATATCGCTACAGCTACGGCCAGAATATGTATGCACATGCGATTGAGACGGCCAATCTTGCGGGCATGATTACCGCTGAATTAGGCGGGGATGTGGTCACGGCCAAACTCGGCGGCCTGCTGCATGATATTGGCAAGGCCATCGATCACGAAGTTGAAGGCACACACGCCATCATCGGGGCCGACTTCTTAAAGCGCTACGGCGTCAATGAGAAGGTCATCAACTGCGTGGCGGGCCATCATCACGAGGTCGAACAGAAATATGTCGAAGCCTACATCGTTGAAGCGGCAGACGCTATCAGCGGCGCACGCCCCGGAGCGCGGCGTGAGAGCGTTGAGGCGTATATCAAGCGCGTGAAGACGCTGGAAGATATCGCCAACAGTCAGCAGGGCGTGGAACAAAGCTACGCGCTGCAAGCGGGCCGCGAGATCCGTATTCTTGTGCGTCCCGAAGTCATTGATGATCTTGCTGCCTTAGAGTTGGCGAAGAATGTTGCGCGTCAAATCGAGGAAAGTATGCAGTATCCCGGCCAGATCAAGGTGCATGTCATACGCGAAACGCGGGCGATTGATTATGCCAAGTAATCGTTAGTGCTGCGCTAAGATAAAGTCTACAATCTTAACTATGGGGTGGTTGAACCAATCACCCCTATGCTATATACTTCTTACAGGATATATTCGCGTTGATATAAGGTATAGAAAACGTTGTCTTCCGAAGTGAAACCCCGCTCCCGTGTTCTCATCGTCGATGACGATCCTGATTTGCAACGATTGGTGTCGCTGCTGCTGCAACGCGCAAATTTCGAGCCAATCTCTGCCTCTGGCCCCCATGCCGCAACGCATATTTTGCAGACCCAAGCGCTGCCGGATATCATGCTGCTCGATTTGATGATGCCGGAAATGAACGGCGTTGATTTTCTTAAGATTGTGCGGACACAACCGCAGTACGATCTGCTGCCCGTCATCATTCTTTCAGCGCTGGCCGATCCGATCCAAATTCGTGAGGGCTTGAATGCCGGGGCAGATCGCTATCTGACGAAGCCCTATCTCACCAAAAATCTCGTGCAAACGATCCATGAAGTGCTCAAAACCGGACGTATGCGGCGTTAATCCGACATGGCTGACGCTGTGCCTGGAGTCCTGTGTATCAATACTCTCCACTGATAGAGAACGATCTTTTCATGTCGATAGAAATGGCCTTCGCAAATTTCCCCATCCTCACAACGGAACGATTTACCCTTCGGCAGCTTCGCGTTACCGATGCTGATGCGCTCTCTGCGATTTTTTCCGATCAAGAGACAATGGAATTTGATGGTCATCCGCCGCACGCCTCGCTGGATGACACACACGGTTTCATCCAGGAGATGCTGGATCGCTATGCCAAGCGTCAGAGTTTTCGCTGGGGCATCACCCGCCCCGATGAGAATAGCGTCATTGGGACGTGCAGCTTTCACTATTTTGGCCCCGGTTATCATCGCGTCGAGACGGGCTATGATCTGAATCGGGCGTTCTGGGGGCAGGGTATCATGACGGAGGCGATGGGCGCTGTGCTCGATTTTGGCTTTCACGATCTGGCGCTGCATCGGATCGAGGCCGTGATCGATGATGCCAATGTGCGCTCTAAAAAACTCCTGCTCAAACTGGGCTTCCAGTATGAGGGCAATCTGCGCCAGCGCTACCAGATGGGCGATCAATTTGCCGACGAGTATTACTACGGCCTGCTGAAAGAGGAATGGCTCAACACGCCCCATGGATCTGACATCCGCTGACAATGCCAGCAAGACATTTGATAGACTATACGGAACGAACATTGATGACGATAGAAACGGCATTTACAACGTGCCCCACCCTGTATACAACGCGGTTCATCCTGCGGCAGGTGCGCCCGACGGATGCTGAGGCGCTGTTTGAGGTATTTTCGGACGTTGAAACCATGCAGTTCTATGGCTCAGAGCCGCATCCGTCTCTTGCTTATACCCGTCAGTTGATTGACTATCTGCGAACGTGCTATGACATGCGCGAGAATTTCACCTGGGCTGTGACGCGCATCGGCGATGATACGGCGATTGGTATGTGCAGCTTCCATCAGTTTGCCTATCAATTTAAGCGGGTTGAAACAGGCTATATCCTGCATCGGGCCTACTGAGGTCAGGGCATCATGACGGAGGCGATGCGGGCGGTGCTCGATTTTGGCTTTCATGATCTGGCGCTGCATCGGATTGAAGCCATTATTGATGATGAAAATACAGCCTCGAAGATGCTTCTGCTGCGGCTTGGCTTCACCTACGAGGGCCGTTTGCGTGAGCGCTCTCTCCAGGGTGAGCAGATGGTGGATAAGCATATGTACGGGCTGCTCAGGCACGAATGGGCCAGAGGCGCTGTGGACGAGCCAACAAAAATATGATGGGAAAATGTCTTAAAATGCTAAAAATTTGTGTTTTCTTGTAAGGCGCTTTATTCCAGTGCTATACTCGTTATAAGCGTCGCCCCACATTCAGAGGAACGCCTCTCTTCCATGATGACAATCATCGAGATTGATATGACTGACGCCGAATTGACGCTGTTGAGCCTGCTGGCCGAAGGGCCGCGCTATGGCTATGAACTCCAGCAGTTGGTGGAGGAACGCGGCCTGCGCGAATGGCTCACGATTGGTTTTGCGTCGATTTATTACCTGCTCAACAAGATGGAAAAACAGAATATTTTAGGCAGCACCCTGCAAATGGATGGGCGCGGCCCGGCCCGCAAGCGCTATACTCTGACGGATGCCGGACACGGCGTGCTGCAAACGGCCATCGCCAACCGCCTGCGTGAGCCGCGCATCACCGGATCAGGCTTTGAGTTGGGGCTGGCGAATCTGCATGTGCTCAAGCCGGGGCAGGTGTACCGCGTGCTGATGCATCATCGGGATGACCTGCGCGGCCAATTCGAGCATATCAGCCTTGCCTGGACGCGGCATCAGGCCCGCAACCAACCGTTAGAGGCGAATGTTGTGGCGCTGTATACGCACAGCATCGCCATGCTTCATGCGGAGATTGTGTGGTTGGATGATTTTCTGGCCCAGTGGCAGATTCGCTATCCTGATGTGATGGGCGAACTGCTGAAAAAAAACACTTCTTCGGAGAGTGATGCCGCTAATCCCTTTTCCGCCCCTACGATGAAGCATATCGACCAGCCGCCGGATCGCCTCAAGATGATCCAGCGCCTGCGCCGTATCCCCACCACCCGTAAATCCGACTCGTGAGCGCTGTCTGACACAGCGGCACAACCGCATACGCGGCAAAGCGCCCTACCTGCTTGACCAGAGCGGTCTGGAAATGGCGTTCTTCCAGCGCGTGCAGCCAGGGGCCAACATCCTGATCCTGTGGGGCGATGAACAGCCGTGTGCCGCATTCGTGCAAGGCTGCTGCACCGTCTGCCAGGGCGGTAGGCGTGGGATAATAAACGCGCCGTTTGTTCGTCCAGGGGCCGAGATAGTAGCCCAATTCCCAACCAAGCCAGCGATCATAAATCACCGTCGCAACAGGCTGCTCATTGAGATACGCCGCGAGCGTGTCAATGTCGTTGTATGTGCCACGATCACCCCCGATAGGCACATGACCTGTGGCCGCGTCATAGGCGCTGAGGGCCACCAGCAGCGCCACCGCGCCAAACACAGGCAGCAGCCGTCCCGCACCGTTCCAGCGGCGCAAATAGGTAAGACTGCGAGCCGCCACAAGCCCTAACGGAATCACCAGAAACAACAAATAGCGATCATAGATGTTTTGCCGTGTGACGATGTGGAAGGCATTGTAACCAAGCGCCCACGCCAAAAGCACGATGTCCCAGCGTTTCCAGTGGGCTTCGGGAGCCTGCCGAATCATGCTCATGCCCAGGTAAAAGAGCATAATGCCGAGCATGACAAAAGACGCCTGTCCCACCAGATATTGACTGCTGCTCAACCACTCCCAGAAGCGATCACTCCACAAGGCACGCTCCGCCCATAGGCTGCCCTGGGGCAGATTGTTGGCCGCGCCAAGCACAAACACGCTCGTCTCGCCGCGTCCGATATCCCAGGCGGCCAGCAGCGCCCCGCCCAACAGCACCGGGGCGCTCCAGCGCAGAATATGCCGCCCAATAGAGGGCCATGTCGTGCCCTGTTGCAGCTTGCGCTCCAGCAAAATCACCAGGATGAGCGGCGCAAAATAGATGGCCTGGGGCTTGCACGCGAAGGCCAGGATGAGGGCCGTGCCACTCCATGCGGGCCGACGGGCGGCGGCCCCCCACAGCGAGAGTGTCACCATGAGCAGCATTGGCATATCCATGAAGGCGGTAGCGCTAAACGCGATGATCAAGGGCGACCCTGCGGCCAGCAGGCCCATAAAGCGGGCCACATGCTGATCCTCATATAACGCCCACGCCAGCCGCATGAGCGCCGCGATCCACAGCAGCGCCATCCACAGGCCCGTGATGCGGGCGGCAAATTCGCCACGATAAGGGTCAAGCTGCAACACGCCGTTTTGATCGCTGGTGACAGCCAGAAACGACAGCGAGACGGCATTGAGGTAAATGGTCAGCGGGGGTTTATCGAGAGCGCCATGCAGCCAGCCATCCCCGAACACAGCGGCATTACGGGCGAAGGTCATGAAGAAGGCTTCGTCGGGATGAAAGCGTTGATAGGTCGTCAAAGCGCCCATGTGCAGCGCCGCCGCAAGAAGCAGGATGAGGATTGGGATGAAAGGGCGGCGCTTGTGTCTCATAAACAACCTTCAGGGGTTAAAGAAAACGCAGTCACATTGTTCCTTACGCACTCTCGACCCCGAAGGTTCTTGTTTAACCTGAGCTTTGGATGGCTTTTTAGCGCGTATTTTGCTCTTTACCCTCACTCCAACCCCTCTCCCACTGCGCGGGAGAGGGGCTTTTCATCTCAGTCCCGGCCTCATCCCTTGTGGGAGAGGAGGAAAGGGGAGGACAGCCGCGCTATCCAAAACATAGATTCTTCATTGGCCCTGGCCGAGGGTGTAGCCCGGTTCACCATCAAAGGTATAGAGATTCTCTGTGCCGACCACATCAAAGCCGGCTGCAATAAATTTCTGGATGATCTCCAGCACCTGCTGATGGGTGATGGCGGAGGTGGCCTCATAGCGGCAGCGCCAGTGATCGCTGTAGAAGGGGCTGGCAAACTCCATCGGATAGACCTTGAGGCCGCGATTTGTGATCATGGTGAATTTTACAGCGTCCTGCGCGTACTGCTCGACAATTGGCCCCAGGACATTCGGATCACGGTTGGAGGCTTCCCACTGAATATAGACATCGACGCCCACCAGCACCTTGTCTTCTCGTGCGCGTATCGGCCATGTCGGGACGTTATGCATCACAGGTTCGCTGCCGAAGTGAACAGGCCGCAGCGTCTCCGGCATCTCGCCCAGACGCGCAATCACCTCGTCGGCAAATTCCATCGTGCCAACTTTGCGCTCACTGCGATCCTCGTTGTAGATGTCGCCCGTATGGATGCCATCCTCAATCGTGCGCTTCCAGGCATTGTTGATCTTGGCGGCCACTTCAGGCTGCCCAATGTGGACGAGCATCTGCACACCCGCCAGCAGTAAGCCGGAAGGATTGGCAATGCCACGCCCGGCAATATCGGGGGCGCTGCCATGAATCGCCTCAAACATCGCCATATCTTCACCGATATTGGCCGAGATGCCCAGACCCACCGACCCCGTGAGCTGCGCGGTCACATCTGAGAGGATATCGCCATACAGATTTTCCAGCACAATCACATCGAATTTCTGCGGCTTGTCAGCGACACGCGCTGTCCCAATGTCGATGATCATATGCTCAGTTTTGATATCGGGATATTCTTTGGCGACCTCATCAAAAATCTTGTGGAAGAGGCCGTCAGTCATCTTCATGATGTTGTCTTTGGTGAAGCACGAGACCTTTTTGCGATTGTTCTTGCGGGCATAATCAAAGGCGAAGCGAATGATGCGTTCGCTGCCGGGCCGCGAGATCATCTTGAAGGATTGATATGATTCATGCGTGGGGCGGTATTCGATGCCCGCATACAAATCTTCTTCGTTCTCGCGGATGATGACCAGCTTCATCAGCGGATGCTTGGTCTCAATCGCTGGGAAATACGAGTTGGCGGGGCGCACATTGGCGTACAGGCCGAGCATTTTGCGGATGGTCACATTGAGGCTCTTATAGCCGCCGCCGGAGGGGGTGGTGATGGGGGCTTTGTACAGCACTTTGGTGCAATGCAGCGAATCCCACGAACTTTTTTCAATGCCGGAGGTATTGCCGCGCAGATACACCTGTTCCCCAATTTCAATCGTTTCAATGTCAATTTGTGCGCCTGCTTCCAGCAAGATTTTCAGGCATGCCTTCATAATCTCTGGGCCAATGCCATCGCCATACGCGACGGTGATCGGGGTTTTGGTGGTCATGTGATGTTGATCCTTTTGAGGTCTTTCAATACCGCTTAGATTACCCGTGTGCCGCCCTGCTGTCTATAGCAATCAAAATAGCTTATAAGCGCCCAGAGCTGCGCTTATACAGACTCAAGAATCGTGAAAATGGGTTTGGCACGCCGAACCCACTACCGCGCCACAACGATATTTAGGGTGTTCTGTAGGGACAAGGCCCGCCTTGTCCGGCCCGCCTTGTCCGAGATTGTGGACAGGGCAGGCCACGTCCCTATTATTTCCACTCGATCACATCGAGGGCGAAGGGCAGTTTGGGCGTGACATCGATCTTCACAAACAGCATCTGATCGGCCAGCAGCGAGCGCTGATCCCAGTTGTTCACATACAGGCGGCGGCGGGTGGCATCATAAGCGACACGACTGCTGCCCCGGAATGCGCCTGCCAGATAGGTCAGATCGAGCGTGGGCGAGAGGGCCGCTACGCGATTCAAGCCCAGCGCGGCCACATAGACTGTGCCATCGGCAGCAGCAATCAGGCCATCAAGCTGCGGCGCGGGATTGACCACATTGTGATACAGCAAGGTCGAGTCGGCAGGTGTCGCTGCGGGGATGGCATAGATATCGCTGGCATTGGTATCGACGGCCAGGATGGTATCGGTAGCGGCTTGATATGCCAGCCCTGTGATTGAGGTCTTTTTGGGGGCTTTCCACCACACGCTCATCTCCAACTGCGGCGTGAGGCGCATAATTTCGCTCTCATTGCCAATCACAATCGCGGAGATGTAAAGATTGCCCTGGGCGTCACGCGCAAGATCATACGGGAAACGATTGCTGGTATCTTCATTGTAGAGAGTGGCCGTTGTATCCTCGCGCCAGCGCCACACTCTCATCCCCGCTTCGCCGAGCGCGTTCTTGCGATCCAGGACATACAGGCCATCGTCAGCCCAAACCAAGCCCGTCACGGCTCCAAACGAGTCGCGGGTGCGCGGGAGTTCGGTCACGACGCCATCGGGGGTGATGCGCCAGATCGCCCCGTTGACATAACTGCCTGTGTAAACATTGCCGTCGGGATCGATGGTCAGGGCGGCGGGGTAGGCATCATCGCCAGGGAGGATGGCCCACTCGCGCACAGTCAGGGTGTCCTGCATGGCGATGCTCTGGTTGCGCGGCCCGGCATTGACGCCGATATAGCCCACACCAAGCGTAATGATGAAGATGACGACGATGACAGCGGCCACGAGCGCTGCAAAGATAATAACGCGCTGCCACTGAGGACGTTTTTGGATACGAGCAATCATGCATTTACACCTAAAAAGAGTTTGTGGGTATCAATCTCATGCTGTAAAAGGGGTGAGACGAAGACAGTCTGATAATACACTCCACTCAAGACAAGTTTGTCATCCTGTCGTGTGAAAATCTCAATCCACTCATTCGCCGGATCAATCAGCCAGTATTCTCGCACACCATGTTTTTCATAGAGAGAAAACTTGACCAGTTTATCACGGGCCGCAGTGCTTGGAGAGAGGATTTCGCACACGAGATCAGGTGCGCCGTACAGATAACCATTTTCACCGAGCTTACAGAGACTGTCTTCGCCCATGATAAGAAATACATCAGGTTGGATGGCGTTGAGTCTGTCTAAGTAAACATCGTCTGGTGAGGTGACCAATTCGCCCCCTTCAGGCACAAGCGGCAGCAATGCCTGGATCAGCCTCATAACAATTCGTTGATGTCTATGCAGAGGTGCTGGACTCACAATAATCTCCCCATTGATGAGTTCGGTTGGCTGCGTGGTGTGCGGCAGCTTGATGTAGTCCTCAACGGTCATCTGCGTCGTTGTCTGTGACATGACTGTATCCATTTCCCTAAAGAACGAAGCTTAGTGCTAAAGATATTGGATCATTCGAACCAGCCTGCAAAGATAAGGTGGGTATCAATCTCGCGTTGGAGAAGCGGCGAGGTAAAGATCGTCTGATGGTAAACCTCAACAAGGATAAGTTTTTCTTCCTGCCGCGTATAGACCTCAACCCATTGATTGGCTTGGTCGATCAGCCAATACTCGCGCACCCCATACTTTTCGTAGAGAGCGAATTTTTCGCGCTTGTCATATCGGGCGGTGCTGGGAGAAAGAATTTCACACACAAGGTCAGGTGCGCCATAGAGATAGTCATTTTCGCCTCGTTTGCACAGGCTGTTCGGGCCGCTCACCCAGAAGACATCAGGCTGAACAGCGTTCAGGCTGTCAAGATAGACATCCATCGGGGCTGCGATGACACGACCTGTTTCGATGATTTTTTTAAGAAGAGTAAAGAGATTTCCTGAGATCATCTGATGTGTCAATTTGGGTGTTGGACTCACAATAATCTCCCCATTGATGAGTTCTGTTGGCTGCGTCGTCTGTGGCAGCTTGATGTAGTCCTCAACGGTCATCCGTGTCGTTGTCTGTGACATGAGCGTGTCCATTTCTCTAAAGAACAAATCCTAATGTTGAAGCGCAAACAGATCCTTCGTATCAATCGGCTGCTGCAAAAGGGGCGAGGTGAAGATCGTCTGGTGATAGACATCGACCAGAACCAGCTTGTCCTCCTGGCGCGTATACACCTCAACCCATTGGTTGGCCGGATCGAGCAGCCAGTATTCGCGTGTGCCATACTTTTCATAGAGCATAAATTTTGTCTGGCGATCCCGCTTGGCTGTGCCTGGGGAGAGAATTTCACACACCAGATCCGGCCCACCATACCAGCGTTTGCCCTCGGCGTCGCGCTGACAGGCTGACTCTGGCCCGCTCACCCACATCACATCCGGCTGAATGACGTTGTACTCATCAAGCCGGACATCGATGGGGCTATGGCGCAAATATCCCTGCTTCGCAACAAGCCCCATTAAAATCATAATGATGTTGACAGAGATTTCCTGGTGATAATCAAGCGGGCTTGGACTCACAATAATCTCTCCATCGATCAGCTCCATCGGTTGCGTCGTCTCTGGTAATTGACTATAGTCCTGAGCAGTGACGCGGGTTTTTGTCGTGGTCATAAACGTCTCTCCAAATTTTGTATATTCTAACACAGTTACGGTGCGCGACAGCCCATCAGACGACGAATTTTGTGCTATACTCTAGAACATCCTATCGTATGCAATTACGCTTGCGGAGTCCTGAAAAAGATGGCATTTATCGAAGCACCGACGAATTTTTATCTGGGGCGTGTGTTCGATCCTCAGACGGGCAAGCTGGCCCAGGACGTGGTGTACTACGACTCGCGGGATCTGACGACGCACGCGGTTGTCGTGGGGATGACAGGCAGCGGCAAGACGGGTCTGTGCATCACGATGTTGGAAGAGGCGATTCTTGATAACATCCCGGCCATCATCATCGATCCGAAGGGCGATATCACCAATCTGCTGCTCAATTTCCCGAATTTGCAGCCGCAGGATTTTCAACCCTGGATTCATGAAGAAGATGCCCGCCGCGCCAATATGAGCACGGAGCATTATGCGGCGGATGTGGCGGAGCGCTGGCGCACCGGCCTGGCAAGCTGGGAGATCGTGCCTAAGCGCCTGGAATGGCTCAAGCACGCCACACAGATGAACGTCTATACCCCTGGCTCCGATGCGGGCCTGCCGATCAGCATTCTGGCCTCGCTGCGTGCGCCAAAAATCGATTGGACAATGGAGGCCGAATCGGTGCGTGAACGCATCAGCGGCCTGGTGACAGCGCTGTTTACCCTGGCGGGCATGAATTTACAGCCCGTGCAGGATGTGGAGCATGTGCTGCTGTCAAATATTGTGGAGCACAACTGGCGGCAGGGACGCGATCTGACGCTGGAAGATATCATCCTCCAGATCAAGCAGCCACCGTTTGAGAAATTGGGCGTCTTCCCCGTCGATCAATCGATGAATGAGAAGAAGCGCTATAAGCTGGCGATGGAGCTGAACAACATCATCGCGGCTCCTTCGTTTCAATCGTGGTTGAACGGCGAACCGCTCGACATTCACAGCCTGCTGTATCAAGCCAATGGCCGTCCGCGTGTCTCAATTTTCTACACCGCCCATTTGAATGACACTGAGCGTATGTTCATCACCACGCTCATCCTCGAATCGATCATCGCGTGGATGCGGATGGAGGGCGGCACGCCCAGTTTGCGGGCGATCCTGTATATCGATGAACTGTTCGGCTATTTCCCGCCTTATCCCAAAAATCCGCCGACCAAAGAGCCGCTGCTGCGCCTCTTGAAGCAGGCGCGTGCGTTTGGCCTGGGCTTGATCCTCGCCACGCAAAATCCGGGCGATCTGGATTACAAGGGCCTGTCAAACGCCGGAACGTGGTTCATTGGCCGCTTGCAATCGGATCAGGATCGCCAGCGTGTGATGGATGGGCTGCGCGAGATGGCCAGCGCCCAGGACTCGATGAATCTGGCCGAAGTGCAGCAGTTGATCTCTGATATTCAGCCGCGTGTGTTTTTGATGCGAAATGTCCACAGCCCGAATGGGGCGCTGCTGCTGCACACGCGCTGGACGATGAGCTATCTGGCCGGGCCGCTCACCCGCCAGCAGATCAGCCAGTTGATGTATGCCCAGCGGCAGGCGTTGTTTGCGCGTCTCAGCCAGCAGATGCAGGCGGCGCAGTATGGGCAGCAGTACCCGCTGCAACCACAGAACTATCAACAGGCCGCCGTGCCATCCAATCCCTATGCGCCGAGCGGCGCGGCTCCCGTGAGCACCGCCAGCGCCCAGGCGTATACGCCCACACCTGCCTATGGCTCACCGCAGATGCCGCCGCCCCCGCCCGGCTTTGCGCCCGCGCCGAGTGCGCCAAACTTTGCGCCGCCGCCGCCTGGGTTTAACACCCCTACGCCACCCATGACATATGGCGGGAGCAATTTTGCTGCTCAGAGCGCATTGGCCCCAACGCCACCTCCTGGGCAGGCCGAGGAGAAACTGCAAAATGCTCGTCTGCCCGGTGGCATTCTTCAGCAAAAGCCGCCTGTACCGCAGGCCATCCGCGAGTATTTCCTGCCCGCGACCCTGACGGCGCAGCAGGCTGTCACCAAACATGAGCAGGAGACCGGTCAGCGCGTCGGGGCCTCTGAGACGAATCCGCAGTTGGCGTATAAGCCCGTCCTGATTGCTCACAGTGCGGTGCGCTACCAGCAGAAGACTTCACAGGTGTATACGGTGCGCGAATACGCCTTCCATGTGCCGGATTTACAGCGTCAGGGCCTTGTGCATTGGGAGCAGTTTCAAGCGCCCGTGATATCATCGCGCCAGATCGCCAGTCAACCGTTTGGGCAAGCGCTGTATCAGGAGTTGGCTCCAGGCCTCAGCGATGAGAAGCGCGTCTCTTCGCTGCAAAAGGAATTGATCGATTTCATTTACAACACGGCCAAGATGATCATTCCGTTCCATCAGCAGTTCAAGCTGTATGGCGATCCCAATCGGCCTATGAGCGAGTTCCAGGCTCAGGTGTATCAGGTCGCCCGCCAGAAGCGCGATGAAGAGATCGACAAGATTCAAGTGCGCTATGGTGCCATGATGGACAAGCTGGAAGAAAAACTCACCCGTAAAAGCCGCGAACTGGATGCCGAGAAGATCGAAATCCAGGATCGCAAACGCGAACAGCTCTTTACCGCTGGCGAGGCGGCCTGGAGCCTGTGGAAAGGCCGCCCGAATTTCACCCTCTCGCGCGTCAGCCGCACAACCCTGTTCAAGCGGCAGGCCGAAGCGGGCTTGCAGGAGAGCCGCGAGTCGATTGGCGATTTCGAGCGCCAGATGAACGAGCTTGAGCAGGAATATCAGCAGAAGCTGCAAGAGGTCAACAATCGTTGGGCGCAGGCCGCGACCAACCTGCAAGAGCAGACGCTCACGCCCGTGAAGAAGGACATCCACATCGAGCTGTTTGGGGTGGGCTGGCTGCCGCACTACTATATCAATCAGAACAATAGCGTGCTGCTGCTGAACGCCTTTGCATAAAGGATAGTATGAGGTAGTGGGGTGGATCGTTCCATCCCATTTTCATTTGAGGTAGGGGCGCGATATATCGCGCCCGTGTAGTTTGTAGAGCATTTGGCATGGGCAGGATATATCCTGCCCCATATACACCAACTTAAGGATTGTGAGCCATGTCAATAACCGTCCCATCCGCCCATCCGCCTCATGACATGGCAAAATCGCTTGCGCCAGGGACTGAAAGTCCCTGTCTCCCAT
>DAOTUR010000161.1:0-10273 GCA_034436915.1 Anaerolineae bacterium | reverse complement strand
CCCATGAGACGGCGGATTTGCCTGTGAATGTTCATCAGGCAGAAGGATCGGTGGTCGCCTCGGCGGTGGCGGCGGGCGCAACAGATGGGCGGGAATTCAAGCCGCATTCCGGCATGATCTCCTCAAAAGCTGTCATGAGTTCCGTATTATTCTCGTCTTTGGCATATTGATAGCCGGGTTCCAGATATTCAATCGCCTTCGAGCAGTTGCCGAGCGAAATCTGGGCCTGCGCCGCCCACCAGTAATGCCGTGCTCTCTTTGACCCAAGCTGGATCGCCCGCGCAAATGACTCGGCGGCGGCGGGCATCTGGTTATCAATTTTGGCCTGGGCGCGGCCTAATTGGTAGTTACAGTCGATATTCTCCGGCGCAATATCAACGCAGCGCTGCAAAAAGCTGCTCCCCTGTGACGGATCGCCATTCTGATTCATTTGTATAACGCCCATCTGGAGCAGGGCCTGCGTGTTATCGGGATTGACCTCTAGCACCTTCTTGAGCATATCAACGGCCCCCGTAATATTCTTATTGCCCACTTCAATGCCCGCGATATCAACCGCGATCAAGCCCGCCAGAGCCGGATTGCTGTTGGCCGCCAGTTCATAGGCTTGATTGAGGTCTTTGAGAGCACTATCGGCATCGCCATTGATGAACCAGCTTAGAACACCGCGTGCGCGGTAGGCTTCGGGGCTGTTGGGATCGAGATTGATAGCGGTATCCGCCGTGTCAAACGCCCGCTTGCCCTGTCCCGCAGAAAAATACGCCTCAGCAAGGTAGGCCCAGGCGCGGGCATTTTTGGGATTGAGGTCTTTGGCTTGCAGCGCACTCGCAATCGCCTCCCCGGTATGTCCGGTCTCCCAATCCAGCGCCCAGGCGCGGATCGCCCACGCATCAGAGGAGAGCGGATTGGCGCTGACGGTCATCTCACCATACTCAACCGCCTCGTTGAAGCTGCCCTGGATAATCATGCCGAGCGCGACACGATAATGGACATCGACATCGTTAGGGACGGAGGGCAGCATCGGCATGTACAGCCGCAGCGCCTCGCTGACGGAGCCTCTTTCCCAGAAATTGTTGGCGTTGATCAGATCATTGCGCGGATCAGGCGTGGCCGTTGCTGTGGGCGCGGCAATCGTCATGGCCTGATCCTGCACCTTGATGATGGCTGTCCCGATCAACTCATAGGCCATCGGTTGCAGGATCGTCATATTCTGCATCATATACACGCCTGTTCCTGCCAGCAGGCCGATGATGATGAGCATCAGGATGGTGCGGCTGGCGATGAGATTACGACGCTGACCGCGATAACGGCGGGGAGTGCGAATGTGCATAAGAGACATCCAGAAGATTAGAGTGTACGAGCATCATGCAACAGGCGTTCGTAGCAAACAATCCTAAACCTACGAACCTGGCTCTAAGGTGACCTCGCTCGTCGCGGCAGGTGTCGGGAGCTGAATGAGTCGTCCCACGCCCTGGCAGGCCGCATCATTCACAATGGCCGTCATGCCCTCCTGAATGATCTGAATATCACTCTCAACGTTAAGGCGGGCCTGCGTCATGGACATGGCGGTTTCCAGCAGACTCCACGCCTGCTCACAGTTCGGCTTGACGGACGTGCTGCACTGCGTCTGGCCCTGCTGGACACAGGTGTTGTAGTCGGTCTGCGTGACATAGTAATACGACAGGCCAAGACGATAGGTGCATTCCAATTGAAGGTTAGCGGGATTGGCATCATAGCACGCCTGAAACGCACTCAGAGCCGACTTAAACTCGCGGCGGTTGTACAACAACGTACCCAGGCGGTACTGCGCCGGAATATAGGTCGGATCAATTCGCACCGCATCCTGGCATAGGCCGAGCGCCCGCTCAAATTCGCCGACCTTGCGATAGGCTTCACACTGGCGCAGCATGGCCCGCACATTGCGCGGTTGCATCCCCAGGATGCGATCATACAGATCAATCGCATCCTGATCCTGATTGGCCGAGAGATAGAGGAAGGCCAATTCAAAATACGGCGGCACGAAGCCGGGCTGAATCTGAATCGCCAATCTCAACTCAGTCGTGGCTTCATCACGCGCCCCCACTGCCATGAGCGCATTGGCATAGGCCCAATGCGTCCGCACATCATCGGGGCCGAGTTCAGTTGCTTTTCGGCCATAATCGAGGCCCTCGCGCCACTGAGTCGCGCCGATATAGGCCCGTGACAGGGCTTCATACAGCGGCGCAAAATTGGCGTCGAGTTGCAGCCCGGACAAGCCCAGCGGGACAGCCGCCGTATACTGGCCCATCCAGACCAGCGCCCGCGCCCGCAACGCCAGCCCGCGTGGATCAGACGGATACATCTGAATGAGCGTTTTAGACAGCTGTTCCGCCCGCTGCGGCTGATCCAGATCGATCAAAATCTGGCCGTAATCAAAGACCCAATCAATGTTGTTGGGTTTTTGTTCAACGGCTTTGGCGTACAGCGCGGCGGCTCCGTTCAGATCGCCATTCTGGTACAGGCTGTTGGCCTGTGCCACCAGCGAGACGGCGGGCGGCGTAGCGGTAGGCTGCTCACCAAACAGACGATTGGTGGTCGCCCGCAGCTCCGCCGGCTGTGTGAGGGCAAAACTCCCGATCAGCATCAGGCCGCCGAAGAGCATCAGCATCATCGCCCAACGCACATACGGACGTTTGTGTCGGGGACGAAAGAACGATGGGGATTGGTTGCGCCGAACGAGCATGACGCCCTCTTATCCAGCGCCGATGGGCGTGGGCGGGATGAGCGTGGGCGGAATTGCTGTTGGCAACGTGCGATCTTTATAGCCGACACAGCGCTTCGTCACGTTGGTCAAGCCAATGGTGATGGAATTGACGATGGAGGGGTCTGTCGCCCGTCCAAGCGCATCATTGAGGATCGTCCAGGCATCATCACATTGGCCCAGGAAGTAATGCGCTAACCCATTAATGTAGTAGCACTCAATCTCCTGCGATCCAAGCTTTACACACGTCTCGAATTCTTCAATTGCGCCTTCATAGTTGCGGCGGCTGTAGCGTAGTTGGCCCAACATGCGGTGGGCGCTGGCATAATTGGGGTTAATTTCTAGCGCTTTATCGCAGTACGGCTCGGCCTTCTTGAATTGACCGACAGCAGCGAGTGTCTCGCAGATACGCAGGTAGGCGCGGGCGTTGTTCGGGTCGATTTCCAGCACGCGATTGTAAATGGCGACGGACATCTCAGGATTTTTGATACGGCGGTAAAGGCTGGCTAATTCAAAATAAGGGGCCGCAATGTTGGGATTAATCGCAACCGCCTCTTCGAGTTGAGCAATCGCCTCAGTGTAGCGCCCGGTAAAGATGAGCGGATAGGAATAAGCACGGCGGGCGCTGGCATCAGAGGGATTCCAGCGAATCGCCTGATCACCGCGTTGGAGTGCCTCCTGATAGCGGCCAATATTGGTATAGGCCACCGCCAGCGCAGCAGGCAGCGGCGCAAAGGTTTCGCCAATTTCGATGCCCTGGATGGCGGCTGGAATCGCCGACTGGGGGTCGCTCCACATGAGCGCATTGGCCTTCAGCGCATAGCCGCGTGGATCTTTCGGCGCAAGTTCGATGATTTTGTCGCCGAGCGGAGCCGCCTCTTCTGAGCGATCCAGCTCATTGAGCATACGGCCATACTCATACAGATAATTGATGTTATCAGGCTGCTGCTTGACGGCCATTTCATAGTACACAAAGGCATCGTTGATATCGCCGTTGTCATAGTACGCCTGAGCCTGGCTTGCCCGTGTGCTGGCAAGCGGCGTGGCTGTCGGGGCATAACCAATGACCTTGAGGGCGCTCAATTGAACGTTGTCGAATTGGAGAGATGTGATAGCCGGGATCGCCACAATGATAGTGAGTATGACGAGGATAAAGATCCAGCGGCCTGTTTGTGAGCGTCGATAGAAGAACGTGCGCGTTGAATCGCGCTTGATCTTACGAGGGCCAAAGAATGACATAAGACACTCCATAAAATGTTCGCCTGGGGACATCGGGTTTTAACCTAGTGGGGAAAGGCGTACTTCCTTTCTCATCGCTGTAGCCGTCCAGGTGCTTTCCCGAAGGGAAGGAGCGATTTAAGTGACCTCTGGCTCGCTCCGTGCTGGTTCCGTTTTCACGGATAAAGTTTTCCTCGACAAAGTTATGGAGCGGTTTTGTGTCAAGCGCACGGCGTTAGACCCTCACGCTGTTTAACGCTTCACCGCAGAGTTCGGAACTGGAAGGTCATCCCGAAGTGCCTATGTATTCGCTCCTAACGTAGGCTCTAACTTCAAGCCTGAGTCTGGTTAACCTGAGCATTGTTCATGCTCCCGGCTTGAGCCGGGGGTCGTTGACCACAGCACAACAATAAAATTAGGGTAGCAGAAGCTCAAAGACGATGCAAGAGAGGTGTTAACTGTTGGCAGATCAGAGCAGACAAGAGAAAACCGCCGAGGGGCTGGCGGTTTCAAGGGGTTCAGAGGTGGGAATCTAATGTTCCCTTTGAAATAATTATTGCACATCGCGTGGCGTTATACAATATGACATTCGTACTATTTTGTTGTGTGATTATAGGACGATACAGTGGCTTACGCGGCAGATAGGCTAAAATATGCTGGCGAAAAATGTTACTCAGGAGAAATTTTATGCATTATACGTCTCAGGGGCCAATGGGCCATTATTTTGAGGATGCCAACGAAGGCGATGTGTTTGTGACGATGGCCCGTACCATCACTGAGGCCGATATTGTGAATTTTGGTGGCTTAATTGGCGATTTCAATCCGCTGCACTTCGATGCCGAATATATGAAGGGCAGCATGTTTCAGCAGCGCATTGCACACGGGATGCTGACGTTGAGCTTTGCAACGGGCCTCGTCAATCAACTGGGCATGAATCATAAGACGGTGATGGCCTTCAAAGGCTTGCAGTTTGAATTCAAAGCGCCTGTTTTCATCGGCGATACCATCCATGTGGAGATGACCACGACAGAAACGCGCAAATCCAACAAGCAGCCGGGCGGATGGATCACGCAGCAGGTCAAAGTCATCAAGCAGGATGGGACGGTGGTACAAGAGGGGCAGTGGACAGCGCTGATTGCCTCGCGGCCTGGAGAGTAAGTTCTCTCACCTATGTGAGCCATTTTTGACTCGTAAAATCGTGTTGGTGGTAATGGTTCACCTATCCGTGAGAATCGCGGGTTTTTAGGGGCAGGATATATCCTGCCCACGTTGAATTCCCTACAAATCATCAGGGCGCGATATATCGCGCCCCTACGCCAATCTCACCTCAAATTGAAATGATAGCGGCGGCACGCCCTACACCACACGGTCATATGTTCCTAATTCTTGTTTAGATGCCGCCGCGCTTCATAGGCGACCATATTCACAATCCCGACGAGACCCTGACCTTTGCCCATCGAAATGTCCTTGCCGAAGAAATCGAACACGATTTCGCCCGTCAGCGTCGCCACCTGAGCCAGCGGTGCGCCTGTGCAGGTATCGCCCAGAATCACCGACATCGCCATCGCTGAGAGGCCCTGCGGATTGAGCACGTCGAAATAATAGTTCAGTGTGCCATCGGGCTGCTCCAGCGCCCACACAAAGGCATCCGATTCGCAGGCCGGGACGCGGCGCGCTTCATCGTAGGGGATTGTCGCCACATCCGACGGCACTTTCACGTCGCTGAAACGATCTGCCAGTTGAATGAGATACTCCTGGCGTTCGGCGCGGGTGGTAACGAACGAAAAATCTTCCAGCGCTTCTTGCAGCTTGCTTGGATAGTCGGCCATGATGTCTATGAGTCCTCGCAGAGTACGAATGATTGATATGAGGGCAGATTGTAGCATAGCGCTGTCGTCGTGTAATCTTTGTGTGACGCCTGGAAACAGCCTTTTCCATCGCTTGCAGGCGTGTTATGGTAGAAACGATGTGATGCCATACCCTGGTTAAAGGCTCATCTATGACCTCTGTCTCAGCGTCTGCCATGCCCACTGCACCCATCGCCCGCCGCGTTCTCAGTCCGCTGTTTTATGCGCTCGTTGGTCTGGCGATGATCGGGGCATTCTTCTACGGCGTTTTCTCGACGGGGCAAGCCCCCGATGTATTACTCAATATCTTCACAACCCGCTTCCTGGGCATCTTCATCGAGGCTGTGCCATTTTTGCTGCTCGGCTCCCTGGTATCAGGCTTGATTGAGGCGTTTGTCCGCACGGATGACATTTTGCGCTATCTGCCGCGCAACCCGATTCTGTCAACGCTGATGGGTGTGATGCTTGGCGTGGTGTTTCCGGTGTGCGAATGCGGCGTTGTGCCTGTAGTGCGCCGCTTGTATATGAAGGGTCTGCCGATCTCTGTTGGGATCACCTTTTTGCTGGCGGCCCCCTTCATGAATCCCATCGTCTTTGCCAGCACCTATATCGCCTTTGGCTTCGGGCCGATCTTCATCGGGCGCTTCCTCATCACCTTTGGCGTGTCGGCCGCGATTGGCCTGATCTTTGCGCTGACGGCCAATCCCAAAGATGTGCTGCAAAGCGGCCTGATCCTGCAAGAGTCGGGCTGGGAAGATTTGCAGCCGCGCCGCTCTCTGGGGGCGGGTCTACGCTATGCGCTGGCGACTGCCGCCACAGAATTCTTTGAGATGGGACGCTATCTGGTGCTCGGCTGTTTGCTGGCCTCCGCCATGCAGACATTGGTTCCGCAGGAGGCGCTGTTGAGCATTGGCAAGGGGCCGATCCTCTCAACGCTGGTGATGCTGCTGGTGGCCTTCGTCTTGAGCGTGTGCTCGACTGTCGATGCATTCGTGGCGCTGGCGTTCAGCCTCACCTTCCCAACGGGATCACTGCTGGCGTTTTTGTCGTTTGGCCCGATGGTCGATATCAAGAGCACGCTGATGTTTCGCGGGATTTTTAAGCCCCGCGTCGTGCTGTATCTGGTGCTGCTGCCGTTCCTCATGAACTGGGTGATTGGCGTGCTCATCAATCTCAGACTTGGCTATTACTAGGAGATGACCATGATCATGCCTACACAACCGCCTCCCCGCTGGCAGGAATGGGCCAAATGTGCCGTATTATTCGGCATGGGCCTGTATCTGGCGCTGCTACTTGTCACCAACCGCCTGTCGAATTACATCAATTTGCAATTTGCCTGGCTCACGCTGATGAGCGCCGTTTTGCTCATGGGCCTTGCGGCGTGGAGCGTCTGGCAGATGCGTCGCCCATCGGCCTCTGGCACAATGCACCTGCCGATTCAATTCAGCTCGGTGCTGATTCTGGCGATCCCGCTGCTGCTGGGCTTTGCTGTCCCGTCGCAGCCGCTGACTGCCAGTGCAATTATAGGCAGCGTCAGCCTGAATCCAGTGGGGGCGAGTTCCGTCCAGGCGTATGTCAAGCCGCCGCTGGAACGCAACATCCTCGAATGGCTGCGCGAGTTCTCCAATGCCAGCAACCCCGCCGCCTTTGATAGCATGGGCGTGGATGTGGTCGGCTTCGTCTACCGTGAGCCGAATATGGGAAAAAACCAGTTTATGCTGGCCCGCTTCACGATTAGCTGCTGTGTGGCCGATGCCTTTGCGATTGGGATGCCCGTTGAGACGGAGACCGCTTCCACGCTCACGGATGGCACATGGATTCGCATTCGCGGCACGCTCACATCCGGCACGTTCAAGGGCAGTGCCGTACCCATTATCACGCCCACATCGATTGATCCGATTGATACGCCGTCGCAGACCTATCTGTATTCGTAGGGCTTCTCACGTCAATAGCAACAGGGCGCAATCCATGTCTGATCTGCCAAAACTCAAAACATCTGCGTTTCGATTTCGCGTCTCGCCGCTTGATGCTACCGTGTGGTTTGTCATCGTTCTGCTGGTCGGAGCGCTCGTCGTGCTGACAGGTGTGAGCGATCCCACGCGGCGTGAGGCACAGATAGCCTACCTCTCTCCGGCAATGGGCGGCACACAGAATATCTGGTTAGCCCCTCTGTCAGACCCGTCTCAGGCGGCGCAGATCACGCAGGAGAAGGGTGGCGTCTATAACTTTGATGTAAGCACCGATGGACGCTTCATCGTGTATGCGGCCCGCGATATTGGAACGGGCATGAATGAGCTGTTCCTGCTCGATTTGCAAACACATCGCCTCCAGGCCATCACCAACTGTGCCGCAGAAAATGCCGATTGCAGCACGCCCGCCATCAAGTCGGATGGCAAAATTGTGGCCTATGAGCGCATGGCCTTCAATGGGGCCGGGGGCGGGCCGGGGGCCATTCGCATCTGGCTTGTCGATCTGACCAAGCAGCCTTATACCACGCGGCCTCTCACCAATGATTCGCAATTTGTGGGCCATTCGCCGCAGTGGGCGCAAAGCGGCGATACGCTGGTATTCTACAGCGCCGATGTCACCAATCCGGGCATCATGGTCTACAACTTCATCCCCCGCACGGGCGAGAAATCGCTCAAGTTCATCCCCGCCAGCAATGGCGTCGTCGGCACAATCTCGCCCAATGGCCGCAAATTGGCCTTCCCGGATATCGTCCAGGGGCCGAATGGCTATGGAACGGTGCTCAAATTGGCCGATCTGGATGACCTGAAATTTAATGACCTCACGCCGCAGGATGCACCGGTTGAAGATACGGCGGCGGCATGGCATCCCGATGGGCAGCGCATCGCCATTGAACGGCGCTACAGCGACAATCGGCATACATCCGGCTTTCAGATTTATCTCTACGATCCCCGTAACGCCGATATCCAGCCGCTGGCCTATGACGCGCACTACAGTCATGGCTTTCTGGAGTGGAACAAAGCGGGCGATAAGCTGCTGTATCAGCGTTTTGCGCTGAATGAGCCAGATGCCAAGCCGCAAGTGGGCGTGAGTGATGTGACGACGGGCCAGAACACAGTGATTGTGCTCAACGCTTTTCATCCGCGCTGGGTGCAGCCTTAAGCTGAAAGCGATAAATGTGGAAGCGAGTTCAGGCGTGTGACGGACTCGCTTTATCACACTTTTTATATTTGTAATGTTGCGTAATGATAATTATGGATTATGCTATTGCTGACTTCGGGATCGTTTTAGAATGTGGGCAAAAATGACTCAGCTTTTTGATACGGATATCAATGAGATTCAACATCACATCCGTTGGATCGTTGAAGGCGAGATTTTGATGCTTGAAGTTCAGGCTGAAGCACCGCATTTGATCTCCTTCTACGATGAGATGATTATCTCGTATCTCGATGCGGCGACAAGTTCCATTGATATCATTCTCAAACCACCCATGAACGATATGAAACCGCCCTCCCTGAAACAGTTGACCACGCTCAAAGCGCCGTTTCATCCGCGAGTGGGTCATCTCGTGATGATCCGTGAATATACCAACTCTCTTACCCGTTTCCTGTTGCAGATCGTCAGCCGCGTGTCAGGGGTAAGGCTCAGAACGTTTGAAACGATAGAGGAAGCTGTCAATGGCTTGCGCGTCATCCGGGAAGGGCGATCAAAAGCAGTCTAGCGAGATGTCAGACTCTGTTATGCATGATTCGTGTAGGGACGGGGCCTGCCCTGTCCGTTCATCGCGTGAAAATGGACAGGGCAGGCCCTGTCCCTACGCCAAAATACATTTTGTTTGTGACGAATGGCATTGTAAAACAGCTTCTAACAGGACTCTCTTGTAGAGTTAAGATGCGTTAAAACAAAATCGTGGTTGAATAGTCAGGTATGACTCACCTCAAGGGAACAGCCAATGTCACAGTATTTTGATCCGTGTCAGGGAACGCATCTTCGTTGGGTTGTCGAGGGGCAAGTGCTGCTGCTCGATATCCAGACAGAATCAGACCGCGAGGCGCTTCTCTACGATCAAATGATTATGGATCAATTCAATCTTGCCTCCCACTCTATCGATCTCATCATCAAAATGCCCTCGTCACACACTCAACCCTCCTTCAAGCATTGGATGAATGGCAAATACCAGCAGCATCCGCATCTGGGTCATGTCATCATTGTTGGCGCAGCGCGGGGAGTCTCACGCGACCCAAAGGTGCGACATGCTGCCACGCTTGAGGATGCGCTTTCGTCGCTGCATGTCTGATCGGCGCGATGCAGGGTGAGTTTTTGCCACGTTATGTCGAACTCAATACTCCTGTGCCTATGTCAGATACCCCACGCCTAAAGGCGGAGGCTTGCAGTTATGGCGGGATTGAAACCCAAAACACACACCGCGTATGGCGGAATGACTGCCGCCCGGCGTCCGATGTTGACCGCCGCGTTCGTTGTTTGCTCCGCTAACTGTTGCCCG
>DAOTUR010000160.1:0-3326 GCA_034436915.1 Anaerolineae bacterium | reverse complement strand
TAGCATTTTTAAGACTGGCATCCGGCCTGTTTGGGGAACCACGCATGTTTCGTCTAGCCGCCAAAGAAGCGCTTAAACATGGCTCCGGCATCCGGGCGATTCGTAATGATTTTATAGGGGGGCAATGGCCTCTTTCAGCTTGTCTTTGCCCACGAGCGTTCCTGCCAGCAAGTTCAGCGCGGGAAGCATGGCAGAGGGCGGTGTCTTTTAAACACACCGCTCAAGATGTAATTGAGCGGTGTGTCATCAATCAGCATCCCCTCACCCCAAAAATGCGTGCAGCATCTCGATCTGGCGCAGCAGCGTCGGGGCATCCACCGTTTCAATCTCCAGTGTCACTGCCTCCACAGGCGCATGATCCAGCACCCAGCGCAGCGGCTCCAGATCATCCTGGCAGATCGGTTGATGCAAATCCACCCGCTGCCCCTCCTGCCAGCCGGGACGATTGAAATGCACCTCGCGCACCCGCGCCAGCGGCATCACTGCCAGATACTCCTCTAACGGGCGCTCACGCCATTCGGCCATGTTGTAAGCGCTGATGCGGGCATGGCCCAGATCAAGCAGCATCCCACAATCGATCTCGCTCACAAGATCGGTGAACAGGCTCGGTTCGCAGATGTAGTCATAGGCATTGGTGGGATGATAATTGAAGTTTTCCAGCAGCAGCGGCATCCCCAACCACTCTTTCAGGCGCTTGCCATGCCGCAAAATATTGGTCGTCACCGTCTCCCGCGATTGGCGTTGGGCCTCATCCGCCTCCCGATACGGGCCGTGACGATGGGCCTGCGGCTCTGCACTCGCGCCGATTCCGGTGGAAAACCAGGGACACTGAATCTGATCGAGCAGCGTGCGCGTGGTCTGCATCACCGTCTCATCAAATGGGTCTTCGTAATTCAGCCAGAATGAATCCGACAGATCGTGCAGCAGCAGCGGCTTATACGGCAGCACCTTGTCCAGATGTGTGAGGCCGATTTGCCCATACCATACGATGTAATCAACATCCAATTGGCCCACTGCGGCCATCGCTGCGGCCGTTGTCGAGATGGACACGCCGATTTTGACCATGAGGCTCAGCTTTCTCAGGCGTTGAACGCCAGCACGCCAGTCGACAGCGGGCGCTTGATTTCGGCGTCGAGCTGTCCATCCCGATAGACCAGATAGCGCGTGGGCAGCAGCGAGACCGCCTGCCCTTCTTTGATGTCCAGCGATTTTGGCAGATACACCTTCAATGTCTGGTCGGGCTGCGGCAGTATGACGATGGCGCGGCGGTAATGCCCCAGATCGATCAACTGTTCAACGCGGCCCTGCCAAGCATCAGGATGATCCTGTGCCACCAGCGCAATATCTTCCGGGCGGATAGCGACGGTGATGCTTCCGCGTGCGGCGGGTTGAGCGCTCTCGGTCAGCGCCAGCGTATGTCCGGCCACCTGGAGCGTCGCGCCCTCCTGGACGGCGGGCAGCAGATTCATCACCCCGATGAAATCGGCCACGAATAGGGTTTGCGGACTGGCATAAATATTGCCCGGCTGGTCAAGCTGCTCCACCCGCCCCTTGTTCATCACCGCGATCCGATCCGCCAGACTCAGCGCCTCCTCCTGATCGTGCGTCACGAAGATGGCTGTAATTTTGACGCGGCGCTGGATGCGGCGCAGCTCTTCGCGCAGGCGCACGCGCAGCAGCGCATCCAGGTTGCTGAACGGCTCATCCAGCAGCAGGATTTTAGGTTCCAGCACCAGGGCGCGGGCCAGAGCGATGCGCTGCTGCTCCCCGCCCGAAAGCTGATGCGGCAGACGCGGGCCGTAGCTGCCCAGCCCCACCATCTCAAGCGACTCATTGACTTTGCGGTCAATCTCGCTTTTGGACAGCCCACGCAGGCGCAGCCCGAAGGCGATGTTGTCGTAGACCTTCATATGCGGCCACAGCGTGTACTTCTGGAAGACCATCCCAGTGGGGCGGCGGTTGGCGGGCAGATCGACCACCGACACGCCATCAATCTGCACATCGCCGCTGGTGGGCTGCTCAAACCCGGCGATCATCCGCAGCGCGGTGGATTTGCCACAGCCCGACGGCCCCAGGATGCAGAGAAATTCGCCATCAGCCACCTCAAGATTGATCTCGTGGACGGCGGTGACGGAGCCAAACTGTTTCTCTAAATTGATCAGTGATAATTTTGACATGGCTGGTTTACACTCCAAATCCGGCAGTCAGATAGCCTCGGCGCAGCAGCCGCTGCGCGAAGCCCAGGAACAGCAGTGATGGCATCCACAGGATGAGCGACAGAATCGCGCCATACTGCACCACCAATTGATTGTTGATGAGGGCGTACATCAGGACGGGCAGCGTAATGATATTGGGTGCGCCGATGATCAATGCCCCCTGCGCCTCATAAAATGTGCCGACGAAGGTCAGCAGGAGCGCCGCCGACAGCGCAGGCAGCACCATTGGCAGCGTGATCTGGACGAAGACGCGCAGCCGCGAGGCCCCCACATCCAACGCCGCCTCTTCCAAGGCACGATCCACCCCCTGGAAGGCCGCCGTTGGAATCCAGATCATGAGCAGCAGCGTATTGATGATCTGAATGAGCACCACGCCGGGCAGTGTCCCCACCAGATTGAGGCGGAAGAAGATGACCGCAATCGTGATGTACAGGCCGAAGCGCGGAAAGGCATTGGTGATGAGCAGCGACACCAGGAAAAACTGCTTGCCGCGAAATTCCATGCGGGCGAAGGCATACGCGGCAGGAAAGCAGATCAGCGCTGAGATTGCGGTCACAACGGCGGATAAGCCCAGGCTGAGCGGCAGAGCGCGGGCAATATCGGCGCGGGTGAGCGTGCTCTGCCAGTAATCCAGGCCCCACTCGGTGGGCAGCAGCGACGGATAGCGCCACTTGAGGGCAAACGCCCACAAAAAGACGGTGCTGATCGGGCCAAGAATCGTCATCACCAGCGCGACCAGCGCAAAGCCGCCAAAGATTTCTTTGCCCGACCCGCGTAATTGTCGGCGCAGGGTGGGCGCAGGGATAAGGGGTTGAGGTGCTGCCTGATCGGTCATGAATGTCGTCTCCTCAGTTTAGCGTTCGGCACGTTGTTTTGAGATGGTGCGGACATACAGCAGGCCCACCAGCGCACTCATGAGAAAGGTAATGACGGCCTGGGTTTGCGCCGCATCCGGCAGACGAAACTCCGAGAAAGTGCGCTGCATATAAACGCCCATCATCTGCGGGGCCGCCGGGCCGAGCAGGTAGGGAATGGTATAGCTGCCGAAGATGCCAATAAAATTCAGCGTAAACACGATCAAGGCTGGGCGCTGGATGAGGGGCAGCAAAA
>DAOTUR010000159.1:0-4728 GCA_034436915.1 Anaerolineae bacterium | reverse complement strand
TTGCACATCCCAATGATACGAACTCAGGATGCGCCGTATTCAGTTCAAAACATGGAGTATATTTTTTGCATGTCTTGAGATCGCCTCGATATGTGAAAACTCTGATAGGTTTTGAGAGTTCGTGCTCACCGAAGTCGATTAATCCAAACGTGTCATGTGCAAAGTCCAGCTTAAGGACACGTTCAAAAACAACTCCGCAGAGTTCTATATGGATCATCTGATGTACATTCTGCGACTTTATTTTTAAACGCGTCCTAAGTTGGTGTATATGGGACACGGCCCGCCTTGTCCACAGGATTCGGACACGGCAGGCCGTGTCCCTACGATGACATTCCTAACGCCAGAAAATCGACATCTCGCACCTCTCGTAACACATGCGTACGAAATTCAGGACGCAGCGACTCCTCCGGCACAAGATCGACCTCTAAACCAAATGTATCTTCGAGGAAATTCCACACATCCATCCACGCCGCATAGGTCATCGGATTTATTTTGACGAGAAAATCGAGATTGCTCTGCTTTTGCTGCTCGCCGCGTACATAGGAGCCAAACAATCCCAGGCGTACAACGCCAAATGATTTCAGAGCTGCCTGAGAGTGTGCCAGATGAGATAAGATTGTATCGGCTGTCCAGGCGGTAGGAATGAATTGACTCATCATCGTCCTCCTAGAGCGTTCAATATCCTCACCCTTATTATACCCCCACCTGCCTGCCGCCAGATCGCAAATGCGCTACAATGAAACACGCGAACGATACTCAGGGAGCAGGCCATGCAGCGGCAAACAGGACTCATCGAGCTGGGATTGTGTATGATGCTGGGCGCGTTCATGCTGCTCATGGGCATGAATGCCTCCGTCCAGGCCCAGTTCCGCCCCACGCCTGCCCCCTATCTGCCCGGCACAGCCATCTATACGCCGATTGCCCCCACCGCCCGCCCCGGCATCTGCTTTGCGCCGCTGCCCTTCAAAGTCGGCGACCTGATCTATATTGAGCCAGGCGTGAATCTCCGCAACAAGCCTGATTTGGATGGAGCGCTGGCCTGGAACACCATCTATGAAAATCGTGATACCGATGGCAATGTGCTCGATGTCACACATGCCGTAGCCGTCATCATTCAGGAAGGCCCGGTGTGCGCCGATGGCTACAACTGGTGGCGCGTCGTCGGCACAGGCAATCCGGGCTGGGTGGCAGAAGGTCGCCCCGATATCACGGGCGGCTATTTCCTGACAGGCCCGCAGATTGCCGAGAATGCCGCCGGATGCCAATCCAAATTTACCGTTAAAGCGGGCGAACCGGTCAATTTACTGTTCAATGTGCGGATTCGGCAAGATCCGTCGCTGTCGTCCCCGACCAAAACCGTCGTACCGTTCAAGACGCCGCTCCAGATCATCAGTGGGCCGCGCTGCATTGAGGCGCGGTTGTGGTGGTATGTGCGGGCATCGGTCAACAACTTCCCGTATGAGGGTTGGATGGCCGAGGGCGAACCCGATCAGCATTTTATTCAGCCGCAAAATCTGCCCTCCACCGCCGCCGGGACAGCCTGCCATTATGCGCTGAGATTTTCGCCGGGGCAGCGCGGCTATGTCCAGTACAATGACACCGAGACCAAAGCGCTGCGGGCCGACGCGGGCCTGCAAGCCAACATCCTCGTGCGGTTGGTCGATGGTGTACCGTTCGTCGTGGAAGCAGGCCCCGTCTGCCGCGACAATTACAACTGGTGGAAGATTCGTATCCTCGACAGCGTGCCTGTCATTGGTTGGATGGCCGAAGGCGGCCCCGGCAATTACTGGATGACCATCCTTGATCCGAACGAGTACGCGAAATAAGAACCGCAAAGACACAAAGCTCACCCCAACCCCTCTCCCACAAGGGTTGGGGTGAGGGGTCAAAGGTACACATACAGCCCTAAAAACCTATCCAAAACTGAGGTTACCTACACAACGTAATCATTCAGCTATCCATGCGATGAAGGCGGTTGTAGGGGCGCGATGGATCGCGCCCTGATTGATTTGAAGGATATTTGTCATTGGGCAGGATGCATCCTGCCCCTACAAACCCGCGATTCTCACGGATAGGTGAATCATTACTACACAACAAGAGCGGGATTTTTACCCTGATTCGATCTACTTCTCGCCCCTTAAAATCACCAGCCCCACGAACAGCGGCAAACGCAGCATCCGCTTGATGCGCCAGGGCTGCTTATACAGCCGATACAGCCATTCGAGACCATATCTCTGCATATTTTCCGGCGCACGCGGGATCACGCCCGCAATAAAATCGAATGAGCCGCCCACGCCCATCGCCATCTTGACCTGCAAGCGCGGCAGATTGCGGGCAATCCAGGCGTCCTGTTCTGGCGCACCATAGGCCACCAGCACGATATCCGCGCCGCTGGCATTGACGCGCTCCACAATCGCATCTTCCTCGTCGGGACGTGGGCTGCCTGCATACGTCTCAACGATCTGCACGCCAGGGTAATCAGCCCGCAAAATCTCAGCCGCTTTCTCGGCAATGCCGGGAGCTGCGCCCAGGAAAAACAGTTTCCAGCCTTTTTGCGCGGCGTGCTGCGCGATGACCCGCGTGCCATCGGAGCCGGTGACGCGCTCAGGGAGCTGTGTGCCGACGATTCGCGCCGCCCACAGCAGGCCCACCCCGTCCGGCAGGCACAGATCGGCCCGCTGGAGGATATGGCGAAAGTTATGATCGCGCTGGGCAATGATGAGAAACTCGGGATTGGTGGTGCAGACGTGATAGGCCCGCGTGCCGTTGCGGACCCATTGATCGACCAACTGCATCCAGCGCTTGTAGGTGATCTTATCGACAGGAATGCCCAGAATATTGACGCGATCCTGCCACGCCCGCGCTTCAGTGGCGTAGGGGGCCTCTGTGGGCGGCGGCAGCATCTCCTCGCGCCCGTCCAGAATGGCGCTGGCGGCGTCAATCACCTGAGCGGGCGTGATCATCCGCATACAGGTGCGGGCGGCACAGCCCTCACGCAGATCAATCCCATGCCCGACATAGCTGCATGGGCTGCATTCCGGGGCGCTGCGGAGCACAACCGCTGTCCCCCCTGGCGACCAGGGACCCCAGGCGCGATGATTGCTCGGCCCAAAGATCGTCACGATAGGCGTGCGAACGGCTGCCGCCAAATGCAGCACGCCGCTGTCTGCGCCAATATACACATCGGCGGAACGCAAAATATCTGCCAACTGCGTCAGCGAGGTCTTGCCGGACAGATTGACCGCCGGAGCGTGCATATTCGTCGCAATTGTGGCGGCATCATCGTTGGGCGTGCCAACCAGGACAATCTGCGCCTGATACTTGTCGTACAGTGCATCGGCCACCTGTGCAAAGCGCTCGACAGGCCAGCGCCGCGCCATGCTGTAGCCGCCGCTGCCGCCATGAATCACGACGCGCAGGCCGTTGTAGGCTGTCAGCGGCAGCACGCCCGCATCAAAGGCCACGCGGGCCCGCTGTGGCAGCGGACTTGCGCCTGCCCGCGCAGCCAGTTCAAGCCAGTATTCGGCCTGATGTTTGACCCCGAATCCCCCATCGGGCACGCGCTCCGTGAGAAACCAGCCCTGTCCATTATCCAAGCCGATGATCGTTTGTGCGCCGCTGATGCGGGCGATGAGCGCAAATTTCAGCGTACCGATGCCAAACGTGAAATGGTGGAAGAAGATCACCGTATCATAGTGCTCGGCTCGCAGCGCCCACAGCTTGCGGAGATTGGCGGGATGCAGCAGCGCCAATGTCGCATTCTGCCCATAGCGATCCAGCGTATGCACCGAATCGACCAGCCCTGGCTCGATCACAGCAGCGGCATGACGGCTGGTGAGGAGCGCAAGGTGGGATGTAGGATGCGCTTCTCGCAGCGCGGCAATGGCTGGCGTCGTGAGGATCAGATCGCCAATATCGGCCAACTGCACGAGGAGAATGCGACGCGGCGTTTTCATCGAATCGGCGCGAGATAACCCTGCCTTGAGGCAGGGGGAGGGAGAGCGCCTTGTCCTTTCTGGTAGGTATAGCCGTCAGAGTGGTGAAGCGTCTTGAGATGTTTGTGCGATGCCGTGACTTTGCCGAGCGCTGTCACAAGATCAAAGCGTCCTGTGGCGCGGCAGGCAACACGTCCGACATGGGTTCCAGCATACTTGCCAGTTGGTACAATGGCTTTGACGATATGACCTGTTTGAAACCCGAAATGACGTTTCTGACGCAGGCGATGGCGGGCGGTTCAAAAAGCGAGCCCCCCGATAGCGCGTCTTGCGCTGACGACGGAATCGCCTCTGCTGACGCCGACTCAAGAGGGCATCCCGTATCGCTGGCCCGCGATGGGTCAACTCTGCCGCCCAGATCACGCGCTTACCGCTTTTAAAGTCTGCGACCAGCGCGAGTCCCGTTGTCTTGCTGCCAGGATCAATCTTCAACGCGACAGGCTGAACATCTCCGCCCTCACGTTCTTTCAAAATGATGGTGAACGGAAAGCGGCGATAGACCGCTGCTTTCCCCGCGTCCAACAGTTCTTTCGCCCGTGCGGGATGCGTGGGCATGAGGGCCTTCTTGTTTTTGTCAATCACGAGAACACGTTGCATCGAAAGTTACCTTTCATGTTTCCGTTTTCACGGATAATGTTCACCTCGACAACGTTATGAGACGGTTTTGTGTGAACAACACGGTTGGCTCCCAAGCCGCCTGTTTAATCGTTCACCGCAGAGTTCGGAACTGGTG
>DAOTUR010000158.1:0-1709 GCA_034436915.1 Anaerolineae bacterium | reverse complement strand
CCTGTATATTGATCAGTTTGAGGAGCTGTTCACTCAGACCACCGATGAGGCAAAGCGCATCCAGTTCATCAACCTCATCACGACAGCCGCGACGGAGCCGCGGGGCCGCCTGCTGATTGTGCTGACGCTGCGGGCTGATTTTTATGACCGTCCGCTGGCCTACCCTGAACTGGGGGCCTTGATGGATGCTCAGAGCGTGGCGATCCTGCCGATGACCCTGGGCGAGCTGTTCGATGCGGTACAGAAGCCCGCGCAGGCTGCCGGATTGACGTTTGATGAGCGGCTGGCGACGGATATTGTGTTTGAAGTGCGCGAACAGCCTGGATCACTGCCGCTGCTGCAATTTGCGCTCGACCAGCTCTATGAACAGCGCACTGAGAGACGGCTGACCCGTGAAGCGTATGACGCCCTGGGCGGTGTGCGCGGCGCATTGGCGAAACATGCGGAAGCGACGTATCAGGCGCTGGATGCGGCGGGGCAGATACTGGCACGGGGCCTGTTTTTGCGGCTGATCGAGCCAGGGGCCACCGAGCAGGACACCACGCGGCGGCGGGCGCGGATCGCGGAACTGACGCTCGTCGATGCGGTGCAAAATGAGCATTTACGCCATGTGGCGGCGACCTTTGTCCAGGCGCGGTTGCTGACCACCGATCAGATCGCCCATGAAGAGACGATTGAGGTCAGCCACGAGGCGCTGATCCGTGAGTGGGCGCGGCTGCAAGACTGGCTGAGCGGGGCGCGGGATGATGTGGCGCTGATGAAGCGCATGGCGGCGGATGTGGACGAATGGCGGCGGAAAGGACAACTGGAAGAGGCACTGTATCGTGGGCGGCGGCTGCGCGAGGCCCAGGATTGGGCGCGGAACAATGCGGCCAGCGCCGATGAGACGGCCTTCATCGCGGCGAGTGAGCAGGCAGAACAGGCGCAGATTGCCGCCGAGGATCAGCGTAAACAGGAGCTTAAGCTCGCAGCAGAACGGGCCGAAACAGCCTCAGCGGAAGCCAAAGCCAGTGCAGGACGGGCGGAGCAGCAGCGCCGCCGGGCACGGGTGGCGATTGGCGCGGCGGTGGGGATCATCATAGTGGCGGTGGTGGCGGGGATTCTGGCATCGGGGCAGGTGCGGGATGCAGGACAGCAGGTGGCGAACGCGAATGCGACGCTGTCGCCGATTCCTGGCACACTGGATGCCGCGAATAATCAGGTGGTAGCCGCTGGACTGACGCAAGATGCGGCTAATCTGCGGGCTGATAAGGCCAATGTGGAAGTGGCGAACGCGAATGCGACGCTGTCGCCGATTCCTGGCACGCTGGATGCCGCAAATGATCAGGTGACAGCCGCTGGAATGACGCAAAATGCGGCCAATGTGAGCGCCGACAAAGCCAATACTCGGGTGTTCATGGCTGATACACAGGTCGCCCAGGCCGTTACACAAGTGGCAAATGCTACAGCCACATTAGGCTATGTGCAGGATCAGGGGACACAGGTGGCAGCACAGGCAACCTATTTTGGCATAGAGCAGGGCTATATTGGGACGCTGTCAGCGGGGGCAGTGGTGATTCCACCGGGGACGCTGACGCCCGACCTGCTGCTGCCAACGCTGACCGGGATTGCAAAGCTTCGTGATTGGACACCAAACATTATCAAAGATAAGTTTGGCGTTGAGATGGTGGAAGTGCCGGCGGGCTGCTTCATGATGGGCAGTGTGGTAG
>DAOTUR010000157.1:0-5722 GCA_034436915.1 Anaerolineae bacterium | reverse complement strand
GGATGGCTGTGATCGCAAGCCCTAATTGCAGGTATGTTTTGAGTTGAGCGTGATAGGCATCCAGCAGATGGCCTTTGTTCCGACTGCCCTTGGGACGCCCTAATAATTTGCCCTGCGCTCGGGCCGCCGCTAATCCCTGACGTGTCCGTAAGGCGATAAACTCCCGTTCCGCCTGAGCAAAGTAACTGTAAATCGCCAGCAGAAGGTGACCGTGCAATCCGTGCGTGGAAAGCTCCGGTTGCCGTACAAAGATGATCTTGACCCCTTGTTCGTTCAGTTGATTGATAAACGTCAGCGTTTCCAGCATGTTGCGTCCCAGCCGACTCAACTCCGCCACGATCAGCACATCGCCCTTTTGCAGGCTGTTTTGCAAAGACTTCAACTGCTGCGCGTAATGGCTGTGCTGGGTTGATATTTCGACTTCAATAAACTGATCAATCTGCAACCGCTGCTCATGGGCATACTCCAGCAGCACATGACGTTGTTTGCTTAAATCCTGGCTTTCCGTACTGACGCGAAGATACCCAATAACACCCATCGTGAGTCACCTGCCAATCAATTCTGTTTTGATGATTTTTTTATCACCATTCTGGTGAAAGTAATCGTACATTATTGTGTGATTTCATCCCACATTTAACGGTCGTTTCTTTCACCATTTCCTTCCCCTTCTCCCTTAAACCCAAGACAAGCAAAAATGAAAAACGAGCCCCTCTTTTTAATGGCGACTGCATAGCAACTGTACAAACCGGACACATGCTCGTAGCCGAAGCAGTGTACGGCTTTGAAAGGAGAGTTAGCAGCCTAATGTAACGAAAAAGGCACTCACAAAAGGGTAGCGAGGAGACAGGTGGATCCAGTGAGACCAAGGATAAAAGACATAGGGATATAGCCCAGATGAAACCTCTCGTGATCAATTCTTTGATTTACAAGCGCGGGTGACAATCATTAAAACTAAAATTAAATGGCATACGAACGGCTCTGATACCGAACAGATATTCTATCCATTGTATAATGGCCCTACGTTAGGAAATTGTTATATTGAAGGAGAAGTTTATGAATAACGATACGACAGAGGCTGTTTACAACTTCATCGTCGAATACATGAAGGGACATAACGGGCTAGGACCAAGCCAACGGGAGATTGCTGATGCTTGTTTCATTGTACGCTCTGGGGTTCTACGCCACCTCGACAAGCTTGAAGCCTGGGGACGCATTGTTCGTGAACCTGGAAAAGCGCGAAATATTCGCTTGCCTGAACCAGTAGAACCACTATAAGGCAAAAAGTGAGCAAAATGTTGGACATGTGCTCACCTCTTCTTAGAACGTATGTGCTAATCTAGATTTTGTGAGGTCTTCTCACATAAAACCAGAATGATCTAAGGAGTAGCAAATGAATTACCCAGTCACAAGTGTCCAAACGCTGATAGATGCTATAGTGGCAGCTAACGGTCAAGACCCAAATGTTGAACATGTTATTACGCTAGAGGCAAGCTTTCCTCCCACGGCAACCGTCACAGCTACGAATGGCAGTTTATTTGGCAACTGCGCCTTTCCTGTCATCATTCGAAACATACGGATTGTCGGTAATGGCAAGACTATACATGTAACCGTATCTAACCTGCGTCATTTCGGCATCAATGGTAAAAATGGTAATCCTTCTGCCAAACTTACGCTTGAAAACTTAGGTCTAAAGGGCGGCAGTAGTCCAAACGGTGGTGGCTCTATCGTTAATGACGGCACAACAAATGCAGCGGGTGGGGTATCCCTCGTTATCAAAAAATGCCATATCAACTTAAATACGGGTACTGGTAATGGGGGAATGCTTTACAACGGTGATAATGCGAAATGCCGCATCTTCGACAGCGTTATTGCCGATAACACAGTTACCGGCACAAATCCTCGTGGAGGAGCTATTTATAACTCGTCTGGGGCAACGCTATTCATCCGGGGTACAACGTTCAAGAACAATGAGGCAGTCGGAACAGCTGGACGTGGTGGAGCTGTTTACATCTGGAGCGGAACGGTTGACATTAAAAATAGCTCGTTTGTTGGTAACAAGGCCAATGGCGGCGAAGTCAGCCCTTCGATGACGGTTTTTCGCTCGACTACCAGTGTGCCTATGGATGTAACTTGGAACTGGTGGAATAGCGTTGCTCCTGTCAATGCACAAGCACCTTACTTAACTAATTTACCTAGTTTCGTGAGGCCAGGTGGCTATACAGGTGAAAATCCTTCATTGCCACCTGCATCGACCATTCCCATTAATACATGGAACGGTACGGTACAAACTCAGCTCCGTGGTCCTAGCGCAGAGGATCGATCTTTGTCTCAGAATAACACGCCTACATTTGCCCGTGCCCGGACAAATGATAATCAATGGGTGGGGTATGTCCATCCTGATCGACTCGACTACTTAACTTGGTCGCATGTGTCAACAATTTGGCCTGAGGTTTCCACGCGTCCAAGTCTTACTAATTTGCCAGACTTCACTCCGCAGTCCGACAACGACTACAGCGCACTATTGTCGATTAAAACGTCACCGTTGGAGGTTATTGACACTGCCCGCCCCAACCAAGTTGGTTTTGGAATATACAACGCGGCTGCGTATAGCCAGTTTCCTTCAAACAGCCATCCTGGATTCGACTTTTTCTCAGCAAATTCTGGTGTAAATGTTTTCGCTGTCGCAGGTGGCATCGTAGTTGGTATTGGCATTGCTGCGAGTAGTGCGCCTGGTTCCTGGGGAGCACTACCGTTCAATGTGGTCGTTCGTACCGGAGGATATTTCTTGTTGTATGGGCATCTAGAGTCAATTGACCTGTCAATTTATTTAGGTGCGAGGGTTGGACCTGGAGCTGTGCTGGGAAAATTAGCCTATCAGACGGTCAGTTCTACAGATCTCACCAACAATACCCACCTACATCTGGAAGTTCGCACTTTCCGACCAGAGAGTATGAATTACTCGCAACTTGCCGAAAACACAAAACCTCTGTACTGCGAGTATGGCAAGATCCGTCCGAATGCACAGCAAGTTACAACAATTCCTCCTCATCCAAGACCAGGTAGAGTGATTGATCCAATGTATTTTGTCACAACCCGAGGTTTATCAACGCCTCCCGCAACTGTCGAACATGAACGCATTTATACGGGAACTACTCTAACGTTGAATGATCAAACCATACAGTTCAACTACAGGGTATTGGAAAAGTTGAATCAGCAATCTATGAATCTTGCTGCCTCAACAAATGCGCCTTCGGTACCCGTTGCTCCAACTGCTCTTTCCTGCTAGTAACAAGCAGTTATATAAGTTCGTAAACTAGCTTGGCAAATTCAATACGCTCTAGAGTATAATTTTTACTCTAGAGCGTATTCAAGGTTGAGATGATGAGAATAGTGCGATTGACGACTTCTAAGTATATCTGGGCTATGTCTCTTCTATTTTTAGTCTCTTTTTCTCTTATCCTGACGTTTTCCATCTCCCAAGCTCAACCTATATCAGAAACGTATTCGGAGATAGCCGTTCTCGGACGGGGCACACTCTTAAAGGCCTATTGGCGACCCGATGGAGACGGAATTCTTGTCAACAGTGATCGTGGGGCTTGGCTTTATAATTCTGACTTTACGCTTTTACATCAGTTTGAAAACGCGTCCCAGGCAACCTTGAGTCCCAGTGGGCGATTTCTAGCGGCGGCTAAAGCTGACCCTGGCCAACTCCTGATTTGGGATACGGCAACTTATACACTCCTGAAAACAATTGATATCCAGATCTATCCCCGTTGGCCCTGGATTCATGCGCTGGCTTGGTCCACCGATGAGTCACGTCTCGCCATAGGCGTTAGCCAACAGCTTGAGGTTTTTGAGATGAGCACCGGAGAAAGTAGTCTCTCTTTAAGCTTCGAAACCCCTATCTCATCTCTGACTTGGCGACAGGATGATGAGCAACTCGCCGTGAGTCGGAGCTACGCTGTGGATCTTATCGATCTCCCTGAGGGAAACATTGTCACCACGCTGGCAGTTGACAGCATTTCTCCGATGGCCCTGTGGAGCCCAGACCAGCAGACATTGGCGACGCTCGCAGCGACCGTCGGGAGTTTTGTGGATGACGCGCTTAAGCTGTGGTCGTCGGACGGGCATACCCTCAAACGTATCATTCAAGCCCCGTTCGCTACAACCTTTGCCTGGAGCCCTGATAATCAGTCTATCACGGCTGAGTATAGAGACGCCTATGATGCACCAAACAGCCTCTACGTCTGGGACGTGCACACCGGAGCGCGGATCACCGTTCTATCGCACTTGAGTGCCGGGTTTCCCTATCGCAGGCCTTTTCACTTTATCGCCTGGAGCCCTGATGGCACACAGTTGATGACGGCCTCAAGCGATAATACGGTACGGATATTCGATTGGCCCGTGCATTCTGAGGACGACCCTTTAGAGCTACTAGGACTGGGCTATCAAGGACCGATTACAGATCTCGCTTGGAACGCGGATGGGACACAGCTGGTGAGCAGCAGCGAGGACAGCAGTATCCGTATATGGGATGTGACGACAGAAGTACCCATCGTGCGCCTTCAGTCACCACGAACCATGGCGCAGGGTGTCTCGTGGAACCGCCTGACAAATCAGATTGTCTTTGGCACAGAAAGCCCTCATCTGTACGATTGGAACCCTCATACAGATAAGATTCGGACATCGAACGATGCTCATCGCCAAGATGTTGCTTCTGACTTGGCCGCTGGCGTCCCGCTCGTGGCTTACAGCCCCGATGGCCAGATGATCGCGAGTGGTGGTGGAGATAATGCTATTGCGGTGTGGCAGGCTAAAGATCTTGATCTCATCACAAGGACAGAGGGTTATACCCCCACGACCCTGACATCGCTGGCATGGAGTGGGGACAGCGGTTTGGTGGCTTACAACGGTGGTCCAGCTCATGTACTCGAGGTTGCAACCAATAAGATCCGGACCTTCGAATGCGAAAGGTTAGATGCTCCAGATTATCTGGAATCCATTGCCTCAGTCGCGCTGAGTGCCGACGGACGCTACCTGGCAGCCGCAAATGTAGACTTTGGTGTGTGTCTGTGGGAGATCAAAACTGGGCGCTTGATCGGGCGCTTGCAGGTCGATGGAGGCGACGGGATACACTACTTAGATATACAAGTCACAGAGTTAGCTTGGAGTCCCGACGGAGATCGTCTTGCACTCATCAGTCCGCGTCCGTCTACAGGAACAGATTCTGAAGTTAGAGAGTGGTTCATTGAAGTCTGGTCTGTGCCAACTAGGGAGCGGTTAGCTTCATTTAAAAGTGCAACCCTTCCCACTAACATTGCATGGTCGCCAGACGGCACATGTCTCGCCGTGGGAGACAGGGCTGGATTGATTCATATCTGGCAGCGCGAATAGGTATAAGCTTGTCTCACAAGCGCAACTATAAGATTTTCCATGCTCATAGAATCCAAGATTCTGCTGCTCCTAAATGTAGATCAGTCCTATCTATCTTGGCACACATATAGGCTAGTTCCACTTTTCTTGCATCAATCCCCTCTATCTTGGCACGGTTTGTAAAATCCGTGCCTTATGAATCCCAGAATACTTGGCATCCTACAAGTGCCAGTGTCGCTTCGCTCCATGTCCTTCGGACGCATCGGCTCTATGCCTCTGCTGCACTTCGTGCCTGTGGATAAAAACAGAAAATAAAAAGAGTCTGCCCTGGTGGACACACTCTTGATGC
>DAOTUR010000156.1:0-2971 GCA_034436915.1 Anaerolineae bacterium | reverse complement strand
ACGGCATCGCACAAACATCTCAAGACACTTCACCACTCTGACGGCTATACCTACCAGAAAGGACAAGGCGCACTCCCTCCCCATGCCTCAAGGCAGGGGTATCCCGCGCCGATTCGATGATGGGAACGCCCATGCCAATCGCCCGACCACCCTTGAACGAATTGTTTAGTGTCCCTTTTCCGACCTCCCAACGGCCCGCGCTGCTCGTCTCACCGTCGGGCGATCCGCGTCTTATTATCGAGGCCTTTGGCCTCGGCAATCCGCGTCCGACCATCTTCATCACAGGTGGGGCCTCGCAGATGACCGAAGAAGATATTCGTATGACTCGTCAGGTGGTGGATGAGGGCATCGCCGCCTTTGCCCAGCGCTACAATATCACGGTCATCGATGGCGGCACGGATGCAGGCGTGATGCAGATGATGGGCGAGGCACGAATGCGGAATCATTACACGTTCCCGCTCATTGGTGTCGCCCCGATTGGCAAGGTCACGTATCCCGGTTTCGACAACTCCGATCAGGAAGCTGTCCTCCAGGATGGTCACTCGCACTTTGTCCTGGTGGATGCCGATGCCTGGGGCGATGAATCGCAGATGATCGTGAATATGACGCGGGCAATTTCCGGCACGCTGCCCATGATTGGCATCCTCATCAACGGCGGTAAGATTGCTGAGAAGGATGTCTATCTCGCTTCGACCCAGGGCATTGAGCCAATTCCCATCCTGGTGCTGGATGGCAGCGGGCGCACCGCGACCAATATTGCCACTGCCTTTAAAACGGGCGCATCGAGCAGCAACATCATTCATGCCATCATTGCCGGCGGCGATATTCGTCTGACGCCGTTGGAAGAAGGCAAAATCACGCTGCTGAAACGCCTTCACGAACATTTTAAATTTTAAGCGTCTCTTCCATTCTGAGACCAATTCAAGGAGATGCTATGCGGCCCTTCGCGGTTTTTTTCCTGCTGTGCCTGTGTCTTGGGCTGCTGCGTCCGACGTTTGCTCAGGACACCTCACCCACCTCCAGTGAAGCTGAAAAGCTTGAATTTACGGCCACCAAGATCGCTGTCGAGATTCAAGCGCAGGTTGTGGCGGTACAAAATGAAACAGCCCGCGCCTTCAATCTGCTCGGTCTGTTTGAGGCGATTGGCTTCTTCGTCACGATTGCGGCAGGTGTGGGCGGGCTGCTGGGCGTGTTTCAACTCTTTTCAGCGCGGCAGGATTTACAAAAGGTGCGCGAAGAACTGATCGAAGAGGCACAGCAACTTCGTTCGCGCTTTGATAGTGAGGTGGAGCGCCATGAACAGGAGCTGCGCCAGCTTGAGACCAGTCTGCTGGAACATGCCAAGTCGCAAGCCCAGATCACGTCTCAGGCGCTGCTTGCCAACGCCATGCTGCCGCAGGGCGAACGGCAGTATCGGGCGGGCGATTATGTCGGAACACTGAACACGTATAAGCGGGCGCTGGAACTTGATCCGCAGAATCCGGTTGTGCATCAGCGCATTGGCTACGTCTACACCCAGAAGGGCGATCTTGAAGGGGCCAAAAAGCATTATGAAACCGCGATTGAGCGCGAACAGAATTTTGCACCTGCGCTGGCGGGCCTGGGCTTCGTCTACCGCCGCCTGGGAGAGCAGGTTGACAAAGCCCTGATCAATACCGACGGCCTCTCAACATCCGCCCGCACCGAGAAGCAAATTGAACGGGATCGCCTGTTCAACAAAGCCGAGGGGCTGCTGCTGCAAGCCCTGACCATCTCGCCGCGCCTTGTGGATGATGATGGCGAATCGTGGTGGGGCGTGTTGGGCGGGCTGTATAAGCGGCGCGGACAGTTCGGGCAGGCGCTTGAAGCCTATAAGCAGGTGACAGAGGTCACGCCTGAATCGTCGTATGGCTATGGCAATCTGGCGCTGCTGTACATGAAGAAGAATGAGCGCGACCTGATGCTGAAAACCTATGAGCGCGTGGAGAAGATCGCGGCCACCGAAGCGGCAGCCGAAGCGGGCAATTTCTGGGGCTATGCCGATCTGACAGTTGCCCGCTATGCCCTGGGGAAAGTGGCTGAGGCGCGGCAGGCGCTGCCGATGGCGATCAGCCTGGCTCCGCTTGATTCGCCGTATATGCTTCAGGGCCTGCTCGATACTCTGTGCGACCTCATGCCTGTGGTGCAGGATGAGCGCCGTTCCGGGATTGAAGAGGCGGTGCAGGACATTTCGCAGACGCTGGCCGAGCGCGAGATGTCGCGGCGCGGCGTGTCATAAGGGACCAGGCGCACGACAGGGTATAGGCATTAAGTTAACTCACCTTACGCAGTTTACCCCTCCCTAAATCCCTCCCCACGTTGTGGAGAGGGACTTCAAGTGTTTTGCTCCGCCTCTCTGAACAGGTCGGAGGGGCTGGGAGGAAGGATTTGACGCTCATTCCAGCGCTCTCAGCAGCATTTTATGAGGGGTGCGTAAGGTGAGTTAAGTTAAGCCTTTTTCGGTTCAACACAGACGCTATTGTAGGGGTTTGGCGTGCCAAACCCTCGTATTGATCTTCCCAAACAACCGTTAACCCCTACGCAGATATGGCCCGCCTCGCCCCGAAACCATCGTCCATCGCCAGGGATTGCGCCCAAAAACAACGATTTGGCCCTCCATCGCTGTCCTTAAAACAGTTCCATCAGCTTTTCGCCGCGCAGCGTCAGACGGTGATAGACATTCTTGCCGCTGCGGAAGGACTCGATCAGCCCGGCCATCTGCAAATTCTTCACCTGCTGGCTGACCGCCCCCGCCGTAAGGAAGAGCTTGTACGCCAGTTCGCCCGTATTGAGCGGTGATTGCAGCGCCACCAGAATCCGCGCCTTGCCTATCCCTAAGCTGGACTTTGCACATGACACGTTTGGATTAATCGACTTCGGTGAGTACGAACTCTCAAAACCTATCAGACTTTTCGCATATCACTGGAATCTTGACAGATGCGAAAAATACAGC
>DAOTUR010000155.1:0-18486 GCA_034436915.1 Anaerolineae bacterium | reverse complement strand
ACGGCATCGCACAAACATCTCAAGACGCTTCACCACTCTGACGGCTATACCTACCAGAAAGGACAAGGCGCTCTCCCTCCCCATGCCTAAAGGCAGGGGTATCCCGCGCCGATTCGATGGGCAATCTGCTCATCCGCTGGTGGCTCAAACTTTGGGATCAGGCGACAGGGCCGCGCTATCGCCATTGGCCGACAGACACTGAAGCCCAATTCGGTGCTTTGCCGAGCGATATGCAGCGCGTGCATTACGAGCTGCAATTCTGGCGCATTCTGCAAGGTCGCGGGAATGACCGGGCGATCACGCTCCATCTGCTTGAGACCGAATCGCTTGCGCCCTATTTCCAGTATCGCCACTTTCGCAAACCCAAGCGCGACGGTACGCTGCGTGAATTGGCCGAGCCTGATCCGACATTGAAGCGTTTGCAGCAGCATATCCTCAAACATTGGTTAGAGAAGGCTGATCTGCATCCGTCAGCGGTGGGCTTTCGGCGCAAGCACTCCATCGCCGATCATGTCTGGCCGCACGCCGGGGCAAGCTTCATCATCACATCGGATATCCAGGATTTTTTTCCGTCCACCACTGCCTATCGCGTGCAGCAGTGGTGGAAATCGCAGTTCCCCTTGTCGGATGATGCCGCCCGTTTGCTGCGTATTTTGACCACCTACAAAGATTGTTTACCCCAGGGTGCGCCCACCAGCCCGGCCCTGAGCAATGTCCTGAATGTTGAGATGGATCGGCGCATTGCCGAGCGCGTGCGGCGCAGCGGCGGTACATATACCCGTTACTGTGATGATATGGTATTCAGTTGGCAGGGGACAAAGCGCCCCGCCTCCGATTTTGAGGCGGGAGTGCGCTCGGTGCTGCGCGAGATGGGTTATCGTCTGCATCCAGACAAAGGCTGGCGCGTGTATCACCGCCGCGATGAGCCATCAATTACAGGCGTGATCTTGAGCAAGCATGGCGATGTGCGCGTGTCGGAGGCGATTCTCAAGGCCATCCATGACATCGAGTCACGCAATGATCCAGAGGAGCATGATCGCCTCGACGGGTATCGGGCCTTTCGGCATATGGTGGAGAAGCAACCGTAGCGGGGTTTAATTTCCAGGGCAAAAGCGAGGGCATGGCGTGCCATGCCCCTACAAAATCATGCGTTTTGATCCGTAGGGACGAGGCCCGCCTCGTCCGCTGATCCATCCCATAAACCAAGCGTTAATCTTGAATCATAGGCATATCAGGCGTGCCAAACCCCAAAATTGCACATAGCGCCAAATGTGATTACACCCCTCCCGCAGCCTCGGCATCTGTTGGCGCAGGATCGTTAGCCTCAGCACGCGGGATGGTAAATGAAAATGTCGAGCCGATATTCTCTTCGCTCTCCAACCAGATGCGCCCGCCATGCCCTTCCACAATATGCTTGCAGATGGTCAGGCCCAGGCCCGTGCCGCGTGCGATGTTCTCCGTCGTCGGGACGCGGTAGAACTTCTGGAACATATTCTTCTGGTGCTCACGCGGGATGCCGTAGCCTGTATCGCGCACAGCGACCAGGATGAAAGGATGCTCACTCTCTAAGGTTGCTTCGGTGTAAATATAAATCTCACCGTCGTTGCGATTGTATTTGATGGCATTCGTCAGCAGATTGAGCAGCACCTGCTTGATCTTGCCGCGATCCGCCTCAGCTGTAAATGTGCCATCGCCGATGGTCATATGAATATTTTTCTGCTCGGCCTGTGGTACAACTACTTCAACCGTCTCATTCACCAGCGCCAGCACATCAAACTGCGACACGGTCAACTGCACGCGCCCCGATTCAAGCCGCGCCACATTCAGGAAATCATCCGTCAGATCGATGAGCCGTTCCGTCTCAGAGCGCATGGTATGGACAATATCGGTGCGCTTGGTCTCCGGCAGATCGACCCGCTGGAGCAGCGATGTGCTGGCCTTGAGTGCCATCAGCGGGGTACGCAGTTCATGCACCATCTCGGCAATGAAGTCACTCTGCTGAAACAAGCGTGCATTCTCAATCGCAATCGCGGCCTGGCTCGCCAGCGTGCGCAGGGTGATGATGTCGTTATCGGTGAACGGTCTGCCGTTCAATTTATTCATGGCCTGCATCACACCAATGACGCGCTTGTGTGAACGCATCGGCACACCGAGGAGATTGCGCGATTGAAAGCCAATTTTGTTATCTACACCGCGAAAATGGTTGTTTTCGCTGCTTAGATCCTCAATCACGCGGGGTTCGCCGTGTGTGACGATCCAGCCCGCAATGCTGCCTTCCAGCGGGACGAGAATATCATCCATCTCAGAGGCTTTAATATTGCTGGCAATGGCAAAGCGAAGCTGGCCCGTCGCCTCATCGAGCAGCAGAATCGAGGCCGCTTCTGTATGAATCAGCTCTTTGGCAGCGGCCACAATGCGCTTGAGCAGCGTCCCCTGATCGTAGGTCGAACTGAGATAATTGCTGATATCGATAATGCGCTTGTAATGCAATAAAAGCTCGTTCGGACTGAGGGCATCCGTCTCTCGAGTGGTGCGCGTTGAAGGCGTATCGGAACTCACGAGAACTTCTCCAGGCAGGTGACGATGGCAGGCAGTACCACAGCCGCATCCGCATGGATGACAACATCGGCCAGTGTGTCCTGGTCGGTGGGCTGTAAATTGATAAGAATGACCTTTGCCCCGTGCGATTTTGCCAGACGCGGCAAATCGCCCACAGGCACAACTTCCAACGATGATCCCACAATCAGCATGAGATCACAGCAGCGTGCTGCATTCTTTGCCCCCTGCCACGCTCGATAGGGAAGCTGCTCTCCCATGAGAATGATATTGGGCTTTAGCACCCCCCCACAATGAGAACACAGAGGAACGCGATGATCCAGTAAAGATTGTTTAAAGGCTTCTTCACACGGATACACCCGATAACATGAGAGGCAGGTGGCCTCGCGCATATGGCCGTGAACCTCATAAATGGTCTTCGTCCCGGCCTGGGTATGCAGCATATCGATATTTTGTGTAATCACGCCCTTCAAAAAGCCTTTTTCTTCCAGGTGTGCCAGCGCGTAGTGAGCCGCGTTGGGCTGCGCGGACATGATCTGGATGATCAGAGGGCGTAGGCAGTCATAAAATCGCTGCGGATGATCCCGAAAGCCTCTGAAGCTTGCGGCTGTGACCGCCGTCTCATCCTCCCATAAACCCGATTCTGGACTGCGAAAATCGGGAATCCCGGACGAGGTGCTGATACCTGCGCCCGTAAAGGCGATGCCATTCTGACAGGTCATCAGCAGTTCAGCAGCAATCTCAAGAGCAGCAGTATCTATCATGGGAACCAGGAACACACGTTGGGCGGATTAGGAGAGTGATGTGCTCCCCAACTTGCTGATGCCACTGGGCTTCATTGCATCAGCCAGCTTGACAAACTGACCCGCAACGATAGAGTTTGGCTGAATTTGCACAATCGGCATCCCGCTTTGTGCGGATTGGAAGGCGAGTTCCGGGGCCGCTGAGATAATCGCTTTGATATCGCGCCCCAGTGACGTCTCAACTTCATGCCAGGGCGTTTGCAGGCTGGATTGTGTGCGGTTGACGACCACAAGATTCAGCCGCCCGCTGCCGCCCTCCGCTTCAATCTCCTGGATGAGTTCGCGGGCCATCCCGATGCAGATCGGGTTCGGCTCCACCACGAGCAGAAGGCGTGTCATCTCCGCCTGGAGTCTGAGTGTGCTGGCGGTCAAACCACTGCCCAGATCAAATATGACGGGACGACCAATCGTCCGCAGCACGCCCACCAGCGCAATCAGCGTTTCATCCTGCACTGGAATCTGGTTTTCTTTGGGGCGGGCTGAGGAGAGCAAGGCCCGTAAGCCGCTGCTGTGAACAAAGAGTTCACTCTCAACCGCCTGGGGAGTAATCTCGTTCGGGCGTTTCGCCAGCAAACGGGCCATGCCCTGAGCACGCGCCTGCCCCAGCATGAAGCCCATGCTGCCCGCACCCAGGCGGAAATCCGCCAGGATCGGCTGTTCTCCCTGCTGCAAAAGCGCAGCGGCGAGATTGACCGCCACTGAGGTCGTGCCAACACCACCCTTCGCGCCAAGAATGCCAATCGACATACTCTGCTTACGCAGGGGGGCCGGAGCCGCTTTTGCGGCCTGGGCTGCACTGCGCTGGAGAATCGCCTTGACGCGGGACGCCAATTCTGCGGGATGGGTGGGTTTGGTGAGATAATCATCGGCTCCAGCCTCAAACCCCTTGACCTTATCATCGATCAGTGTTTTGGCTGTGAACATAATAATCGGGATACGCGCCGTCTTCGGGTTTTGCCGCAGACGCTTACACACATCCAACCCATTCATATCGGGCATCATGACATCAAGAATAATCAGATTCGGTTGTTCGGCCTCAGCCCGTGTCAGGGCCTGCCCACCTGTGCCGGCAGCCGAGACTTCATAGCCTTGCCGTTGCAGCATGAGACCAATCAGCTTCAAACTGTCAACATCATCATCAACGACAAGAATTTTTTCTGCCATAAAATGTTCGCCTAGGGACACCGGGTTTTAACCCGGTGGGGAAAGGCGTACTTCCCTTCTAATCGCTGTAGCCGTCAGAGTGCTTTCCCCGAAGGGAGGGAGCGATTTAAGTTACCTCTGGCTCGCTCCGGACCGTTTCCGCTTTCACGGATAAAGTTTTCCTCGACAAAGTTATGAGACGGTTTTGTGTGACGCGCACGGCGTTAGACCCTCACGCTGTTTAACGCCTCACCGCAGAGTTCGGAACTGGAAGGTCATCCCGAAGTGCCTCTGTATTCGCCCCTAACGGAGGCTCTGACATCAAGCCTGAGTCTGGTCAACCTGAGCATTGTTCATGCTCCCGGCTTGAGCCGGGGGTCGTTGACGACTGCTGCCTGGGTTATTGTTTTGTAATTCTGACTTCGAGTCTATCATGAAAGAAAGGGCCGTGCAAGCAGCACAGCCTCTTCAAATCAAACCACAACGCTTCTTATACAGGTTCCCATCCTCATCGTTTACAGCCTCACAAACGCCTTGCCGCACGACAGCGTGTGGGTCTATAATCGTGACATGTAAAAAGCGCCTGTTGTGGGGCGTGCTGCCTGCCCGCCTGGAGAATATGAACCTATGTCCGCTACCGATGGCTTTACGCTGCTGCGCGAAACCCTCGATCTGATTGCTCACTCTGCGACCCCCGAACTGCGACTGCCACGCCTGCTCGAATTTGTCCAGGCCAGCACAGGAGCCGAGGCCGCCTGGTTTGCTGTCTTTGAGCCAAGCCTGGCCTATTTGACCCAGAACGTCGATATCGATGCGCTCACCCCTCTCGAAGAACTGGTTGAGTTCGCCCAAACCATCAGCGAAGACTTCATCACCAGCACCGATCTGCCGCCTGCCATTCAAGATAGCTATCAGGCGATTCTGTATGCGCCAATTCATTATAAGCAGCGCGTGATCGCCCTTCTCGGTCTGCTGTTTGTGCAACCGCCGCAACTTACTGACGATCATGCGGGCCTGCTCTCAGCCCTGATTGATGGTTTGGCGATTGTTACCATCGAGACACGCACCATCGAACGGCATCAGCAGTTGATGCGTAATCAGGGCGAATTTGTGCGAATTACGACTCATGATTTGCGCTCTCCGCTCACCGTTCTCAAGGGCATCATCAGCATGATGGAATCAGGCACAGTCGATCTCAACAAGCTGATGCCCAATTATGTCCAGAAGATGGCCTCCGCTGTGCATCAAATGGAGATGCAGGTCGATAATATCCAGGATGCAGGCCGCTATGATCTGGAAACAGGCTTCTATGAGCTTCAGCGTGCGCCGACAGATCTGATCGAATTGGCGCACAAAATTGTCAAGAATCAGCTTCAGCCTGCCGAGAAGCAGGAGCTTAAGATCAGCGTTGAAGCCAGCGACGATGTACCGATTGTCAACGTCGATTCGAATATGCTGGAACGCGCCATCATCAATCTGGTCGACAACGCCATCAAATACACGCCCAACGGCGGCACGATCCTGGTGCGGGTTTACCGCGAAGATGAAAAGATCATCATCAGCGTCAAAGACAATGGCTTTGGCATCAGCGCTGATAATCTGCCACATCTCTTCACCCGCTATTATCGGGTGCGGCGGCGCGAACATCACCGCGTGAAGGGGACGGGCCTGGGCCTGTTCATTGTGCGGAGTGCCGCCGCGCAGCATGGCGGCGAGGCCCACGCCGAGAGCATTGAGGGCCAGGGCGCAACCTTCTTCATTGAGATTCCTCTGGCAGGCGCAAATCTGATCAATGCGGCGGTGGATGCATGACCCCTCCCTAAATCCCTCCCCACTCCGTGAGGAGAGACTTTTTGCACCCCGCGTCGTCAAATGTGGGACAAGGCGGGCCTTGTCCCTAATACGGTGTGGAACGAAAACCCCGACCACATTATCACCATCCTCCATGTCTTGTCCTCGTGCTACAACATCCGTTCTAATTTGGCTCCATTCGCGGTATGATTAAAGGAGAACAGCAAAGGGATGCATGATGTCGATTGAAGTTCTCCCCAATCATGTGATTGATAAGATTGCGGCGGGCGAGGTCGTTGAACGGCCCTCCTCCGTCGTCAAGGAACTGCTGGAAAATTCTCTGGATGCCGGGGCCAGAAGCATTCAAATCGAGATCAAAGGCGGCGGGCAGCGTCTGATTCGTCTGAGCGATGATGGGCATGGCATCCGTATAGATGAGGTGCTGCTGGCGTTTGCCCGTCATGCCACCAGCAAGCTGCGTCAGGTCGAAGATTTGGAGAGCATTCAGACGCTCGGCTTTCGCGGCGAAGCCCTCGCCAGCATTGCCTCGGTGAGTCGCATCAACATGCTCACGCGCCATGAGGACGAGGCCAGCGGCCTGCAAGTTCGCATTGAAGGCGGCGATCTCATCAGCAAAAAGCCGATTGGCGCGGCGGCGGGCACTGTGCTTACTGTCGAAAATCTCTTTTACAACACCCCGGCCCGCCTCAAATTTCTCAAAGCGGAAGAGACGGAAAAGCGCCTGATTGCCAGCGCCGTGATGCGGGCGGCGATGGCCTCACCGCATGTGCGCTTTACGCTGATTCAGGATGATCGGGAGGTCTTTCGCTCACCCGGCAGCGGGCAGTTGGCCGATGTGCTGGTCAAGGCGTTCGGGCTAGACACCTTCCGCCAGATGATTGAGGTGTCATCTGAGGAGGATTTGCGCGAGGTGGAAGGCAAGGTGCGGATTCAGGGCTTCGTGTCTGATCCGGGCCTGAGCCGCAAAGATCGCAGCCGCATCACCCTCTTTATCAATGGCCGCCCGATCCAGGATACGGGCCTCACCTATGCTGTGACACAGGCGTATCACACGCTGCTGATGAAGGGGCGTCATCCGCTGGCGGTGCTCATGGTCGATCTGCCGCCCGCCTTCGTCGATGTGAATGTGCATCCGACCAAAGCCGAAGTGCGCTTCCAGGACTCAAATGCGGTCTTTGTGGCCGTGCAGAAAACCGTCCGTGAGGCCATCGTCCAGCATATCCAGACGCGGCCCATGCGCGGCGGGGCCAGTTTCATCGAGCACACCCCGCGCTCAATGGCCCAACCCATCCCCACCTGGACGAGCAGCAGCCGTTCCAATGGCCGCCCGACGCCTGTGCGCCCCTCGCAGCAGGATTTCGATTGGGAGATGGAAGGCCCCGGCCAGCATCCACAGCAGATGTCGCCTGAGACTGCCCAGGCTGCCGATATACTGCCCAGAGATGAAACCGATTTCAGCTATATCCCCGATGTAGGGCGTCCCGCCAAACCGCGCACCCTGCCCATGCTGCGCGTCATCGGGCAAATTGGAGCCTCGTATATCGTCGCGGAAGGGCCAGCGGGCCTGTATCTCATCGATCAGCACGCCGCCCATGAGCGCGTGATGTATGAGCAGTTTATGGAGGAGTACAAAAAGAAAGGCGTTGTGTCGCAGCGGGCGCTCGATTCGCAGACAATTGATCTGGCGGCAGACGATGTGCATCTGCTCAATGCCAATCAGCAGGCATTGGCGCGGATGGGCTTCCAATTGGAACCCTTCGGCCCTAACACCTTCCTGATTCGGGCTGTGCCTGCCATGCTGTCCGATCAAGACCCGATTGAGGCTGTGGGCGCGATTCTGGAAGACTTGGCCGATCAGCGTGCGCCCGGCGAAGAGACGATTGAAGCGAAGATTGTGAAGCAGGTGTGCAAACGCGCCTCGGTCAAGGCAGGCCAAATCCTGAGCCTTGCCGATATGCAGGGCATCATCCGCCAGTTGGAGCGCTGTGACTCACCGCACACCTGCCCGCATGGTCGCCCCACGCTGCTGCACATCAGCGGCGATCAATTGGCGAAGGAGTTTGGACGCCTGGGGGCGAATTAGTAACCCCTCCCCTGCCCCTCCCCACGTTGTAGGGAGGGGTTTTTATGTCATTATTTTCGATTTATCGGCTCTGCCATTGGAACGTGCGCCACGCACCTTGTCCATCATTCATCGCATATGTCCCCGATTGATCTTTTCTCACCACCGTCACGCGCCACTGGAATTGATGCGTCTGTCCATCGCTCGGAATCAGCGTGCCGGGCAGCGGCATGGCCGTATCGCGTGTCACCTGCCGCCATGCCTCTGTGCCAGCGGTCACATCCTGCACCTCAACCAGATAGGTTTGATCCTCGGCCAGGACGCCCGCTGTCAGCCATTGCAGATTGAACGTGCCACCGGGGATCGTCGCGCCATCCGGCGGATAGAGCAACCGTGAGGCCGGACGAGTGGGCGTGGCAGTCGGCGTCTCGCTGCCGGAGGCTGTCGGCGTATAAGATGGGACAGCGGTAGGCAGTGGCACGGTGACGCACTGATTAATCTGGAGGAAGGGCGCACAGTTGGGGCCACCGCCGGGCTGCGTAAAGTTGCACTGCCCCCAATCAAGATTCCGATTCAGCGCGTGCAAAAGCTCGAAGCTGGCGCTGTAATTGGCAGCAATATCAATCATCGTATCGCCCTCGACTACAGTGTAACAATCAAACGTTGTTCCCGGCGCAACGAAAAACCCTCCGGCGTCCTGCCCGCCCATGCCGCTCACAGCCGCCTGCGTCAGATCAGCTCCCTGGGGAATCGGCGTCCAGGTGCGCTGTGGGATGAGCAGCGTGGCCCCCGCGCCGGGCAAAATATCCGGGCTGATCATGTCGTTGATCTGCACCACTGCCCGTTGAATCGCAGGATCAAAGCCGTTATAGCCCCAGGGCTGAATACCAAGAATGCCTGCCAGCGTATCGCCAGACTTGATGGTGTAGCTCCAGGGCGTCGGCGTCTCAAGCGCCTGTACTGTCACGGGTGCGGTGGGAATATTGGGGACGTTATTGGGCGGCGGCGTGACCAGCACAATCGACGTCTGCATATCGACCTGCTGCGAAGGCGTGATCGACGGCGCAAGCGTGGGCGTGCGGGAGGGTGTGGCCGTTGGGGAGATCAGGATTTCCACCGTCGGCGTGGGATTGTTGGGTTGATTGATATTGCAGGCGGCCAATAAAATCAGCGGCAGAGCCAGCAGCAGGCCGCGCCACCCTGAATGCCGAGAAAATGGGAGACGTTTCATTTAGTCTTTATCTCGCTTTCGTCTTTGACGAGGCCCTGCCACACAAACGCACGCGGCGGCGTGGCAAAGCGCACATAGCTGCGGTCAGAGTCAGTGACGATGCCCACAATCCAGATAAATTCATGGCGCGGCTTCTGTGTCCCCTGCCACTCAAGCGGGATCACAAACGAGATATCGCGGGTATAGGCCGTATAGAGCAGGCTACTGGTCGTGTCCTGCACATCGACACGATACAGCTCGTTGTCAGCAAGTGTTCCGGTTGGCGTCCAGCGCAGGGTGATGATCTCATCGCGGCCAAAGAACTGCCGATCCGACGGACTGACCGCGAATGGCTCATTATACGTGGGCGTCGCGGTGGGCGTCGCTGTCGAGTTGGGATCAGGCGTGGGCGAGAGCGTCGGCAGCGGCGTCGGGGCAGGCACGCGAATCTCCTGCCCAATCGAGACGATGACATTGCACGACGGGCCGCCGAAGGCACTGCCAAAATCGCACTGGGCAAAATCCATCTCCGGGTTGAGTTCAGAGAGAATTTTCATATTCACAGAATACAGCGTACTGATCAAGGCCAGATTTTCATTCGGCTGGATGCGATGCCACATCACGCCAGCGGGCAGCGTGGGGACTTGGGTAGGGGCAAAGGCATCAATCGACTCATTCAGCGCCATCAAATCGGGCTGGCCGCTCTTCGCTTGTGCGCCATCCTGGGTGCTGGACAGGGCGGCGGATGTGGTCTGGGCATTCGGATCATCTGTCGGGGAGGGCCAGGGAATGATAATCTCCTGGTTGATCTGAAGGCTGCCAGCGTCAGTAATGCCGTTCAGGGCCATGACTGTCGGCATAATCTCGTCGCTGCGATAGCCACAGCGAGCAATCGCTCCCAGCAGCGAATCCCCGGCGACAATCTTTTGAATGCAGGGCGCAGGCGTATAGGTGGCGGAGGCCGTATAGGTGGGCAGCGGCGTTGAGGAGGCTGTCGCGGTGGGTGGGCCAAGCGTGACGGTTGCAAACGCGGGCGTGGACGGCGGCGTGCTGGTCGGGATGACGGGCAGCGCACTCTGGCGATTGAGCAGTGAGGGAGCCGCCGCGACAAACATCCCGCCAAACAAGAATGCCACCAGTGCAGTGATGGCAATGGTGAAGCACGTCTGTCCGCGCCGTGTCAGAGGCTGCTCAATCAGATCATTTTCGCCATAGCGGAAGTCATACGCGGTCTCATCCTGATTGGAACGGCGGGCGGTCATGCGGGCCACAGGCTCGATTTTTGCCAGGGATGCGCCGCACATACGGCAGACCATCGCCGTTGTGGGATGCGAGGTTTGACAGATGGGACAAATTTTGAGTGTACTTGACAAGGCATTCTGCCCTTCAGCGGACGACATGTCTGCATTATAGGGGGCATCCCGCCCTACGGGGAAGGGAAAAGCGCGGCCAAAACCCAACGCTTGCCCTCCTAACTGGACAAACAGCCTATCAGGAGCCGCCAAACAGGTTGTAAAACTCTGTCATCCCTTTTGAATTTGACCCTTATACTGATCTGAAGATGAGGCTTGTAGGAATTCAGACCGCTACTTCACAAGACGAGCGAAGTCACAAGCCGATAAACTTGTTATAATCGAGTTATGATGTCTAAATTACGCTCAAGGAGGAACGCGTGGCACAGCGCGTTGTCGAGTATCATCTTGCTCGTTTAAAAGATAAGCGGCCTGATGTGCGTTTAAACGCCATCCAGCAGTTGCTTTTGCTAAAAGCCGATGTTCCCGCAGAAACATTCCTCGATGCCTACGGCAGCGAAGCGGATGCCGATGTCCTGATAGCGATTCGCCAGCACCTGACGGAATACTATATCCCCCGCTTGAAGGCGACGAGTGAGGATGTCCGCCGCGATGCCATTCAGCGCCTGCTTTCGATTGAGGCAGTGGATGCGCTGGAGGCCCTGCAATCCGTCCATCTGACCGATCCCGACGAGAATATCCGCAAAGAGGCCGTCAAAGTCGGGCGGTTACTGTGGGAGGTGAAAAAACGCCAGGGGGGATGAAGATACGATCTTTCTTTTGCCCCTCACCTCCTGGCGTCTCCCATTTAAGGGGCGCAGAGTGCTGATAGCAGGACATAGAAGCGTGGTTGTAGGGGCATGACATGTCATGCCCTTTCCAGCAGGGCGACCCATGAGTCGCCCCTACGCCAATCCCACCTCAAATTGAAATGAGACCCACACAACCACGTTATCCGTAATCATTCACCTATCCGTGAGAATCGTGGGTTTGTAGGGGCACGATGGATCGTGCCCTGGTGATTTGTAGGGCTTTTGGTGTGGGCGCGATGCATCGCGCCCCTACAAGGGCGTTTGTCGCATGGATAGGTGAATGAATACCGTTATCCTTACAACACGCCCAAGGCCCGCAAGCGTTCCTCGATGCGCGTCACACTGGCCTGCAACTCAGCCAGGGCCTCGCGCTCTTTTTGCACCACCTGGGGCGGCGCTTTGACCGTGAAGCTCTCGTTGTTGAGCTTCTGCTCGGTCTTGGCAATTTTGTCTTGCAGAGCCGCACGTTCTTTCGTCAGGCGATCCTGCTCCACCTTGAGATCAAGCAGCCCTTCCAGCGGCACATACAGCGTTGTATCGCTCACCACCGCCGAGGATGCATTCTGTGGGGCCTCCGCGCCATCGGGCAGAATCGCCACCTCCGGCACATTGCACAGCCGCGCAAACACAAAGCGATACTGATCCAGAGACGCACGATGGCTGCCCGGCGCAATGCTGGCGGCGATCTTCTTGGACGGCTCCACCTTGTATTCCAGGCGAATGCGGCGCACCTCCTGCACCAGATCCATCAATACCTGCATCTCGGCTTCGGCAGCCTCATCCAGCAGCGAGGCATCCAGCGTCGGCCATTGGGCCATGATCAGGCTTTCCCCGGCGTGCGGGAGATAGCGCCACGCCTCTTCCGTCATGAAGGGCATGTACGGATGCAGCAGGCGCAGGCACATATCGAGCACATACACCATCACGCGGCGGGCGGTGTTCTTCTCCGCCTCGCTGCCGTTGTACAGGGCGTGCTTGCTGATCTCCAGAGACCAGGGCGCGAACTCATCCCACATGAACGATAGGATGCGATTGCCCGCTTCGCCATACTGGTAGATATCAAACAGATGCTGCACGTTGTCGATGAGCTTGTGGGTGCGGCTCACAATCCAGCGCGAGGGCAGATCAAGCGTGTCATGCGCTGGCAGACCCAATTCAAGATCACCCTCAAGATTCATATTCACCAATTTGGTGATGTTCCAGATTTTGTTGATGAATTTGAAGGTGTATTCCACCCGCGATTCATCCAGGTTGATATCGTTGCCCGGCGTGCCGCTGGTGAGCAGCGTGAAGCGCAGCGGGTCGGCCCCAAAGCGATCCACCAAATCGAGCGGGTCGATCACATTGCCGATGGTCTTGCTGAACTTGCGGCCTTCTTTATCGCGCACCAGCCCATGCAGATACACCGTGTGGAACGGCGGCTTATCCGTGAACCACAGGCCGAGCATGATCATACGCGCCACCCAGAAGAACAGGATGTCATGGCCCGTCTCCATGATGTCATTGGGATAGAAACGCTGCACATCAGCTGTGTCTTCGGGCCATCCGAGCGTGCTGAACGGCCACAAGCCGCTGCTGAACCACGTATCGAGCACGTCTTCTTCGGCAGTCCAACCAGCACCGCTCGGCGGCTCGTTGCCCACGTAGATTTCGCCGTGTGGATCATCATCCTTCTCCCGATACCACGCCGGAATGCGATGGCCCCACCACAATTGGCGGCTCACACACCAATCCTGGATATTCTCAAGCCAGTGGTAGTAGACCTTCTCGTAGCGTTCCGGCACGATTTTGATCTCGCCCGTCCGCACCGCATTGAGAGCTTTTTCGGCGATGGCATCCATCTTGATGAACCATTGGGCACTCAACATCGGCTCCACTACCTCGCCGCCGCGCTGCGAACGAGGCAGCACCATCGTGCGCTCCTCCACGCGAAGCGTCATGCCCTGCGCTGTCATATCAGCCCAAAGCTTGGCACGGGCCGCAAAGCGCTCCATGCCTGCATAGAGGCCAGCATTCTCGTTGAGCGTGGCATCCTTGTTCATGATGTTGATCATGGGCAGATCATGACGCTGCGCCACCGCATAATCGTTGAAATCGTGCGCCGGGGTGATCTTCACCACGCCCGTCCCAAATTCACGATCCACCATCTCATCGGCAATGATCGGGATGCGGCGCTTGAGCATCGGCACGAGAGCATACTGCCCAATCAGCGCCTTATAACGTTCGTCGTCGGGATGCACGGCAATCGCGGTATCACCCAGGATGGTTTCAGGGCGCGTCGTCGCCACTGAGATTGTGCCGCCGTTTTCCAGCGGATACGTAAAGAAGTAGAATTTGCCCTGCTCTTCGTTCTTCTCCACTTCCAGATCGGACACTGCCGTTTGCAGCCCTGGCGACCAGTTCACAAGGCGCGTACCGCGATACACGAGGCCCTGATTCCACAGATCGACAAACACCTTTTGCACCGCCCGCGACAGGCCATCATCCAGCGTAAAGCGCTCACGCGACCAATCGCAGCTTGCCCCCATGCGCCGCAGTTGATGTTTGATCGAGCCGCCCTTCTCTTCTTTCCAGGCCCAGGTGCGGGCGAGGAATTCTTCGCGGCCCACGTCCAGGCGGCTCGTCCCCTCATCGCGCAGCATCTTCTCGACCTGCAACTGGGTCGCAATGCCCGCATGATCCGTCCCCGGAATCCACAGGGCCGCCTTGCCGCGCATCCGCTCATAGCGCGTCATCAGGTCTTCGAGTGAGCAAAACAGCGCGTGGCCCAGGTGCAGGACACCCGTCACGTTGGGCGGCGGCATGGCGATAGTGAAGGCTTCGGCATCAGCGGGCGCGGCTTCCGGCTTGAACCAGCCGTTCTGCTCCCACCACTCGTAGAGGCGCTTTTCGGCCTCCTCAAAATTGAAATACTGCGGCATATCTTTTTGCATGTGTGATCTCCCTGGTGAACACCCATCAACGACGCGGTGCGGGGAGAATCAAAAACGCCTCTTCGCCCCCGCAAACTCCAGGGACGAAAGGCGCGAGAAAGAGCCTTCCGTGGTGCCACCCTGATTCAGCCGTCGTAGGACAGCCCTCATTGTGCTGTAACGGGCAAACCCGTCCTGCGTCTACTTGCGCCGAAGCGCGTTCTTGCAGGCAACTCCTGGGCGACCATCGATCACACGCTTGCAGCAGGCTCACAGCCGAGGCCCGCCTCTCTGACGCAAGGGATGGTGAGGATGTTCCCATTCACCGTTTTGCTCATTATAAAAGACATCAGGGAGAGGGGTCAAGAGGGGTTACATTTCTTCTCGCCGTAATTGACAGTACAATTTCCCATTGTACGCTTAAGGGAGACTATGTACTTACAGTGAACAGATTTAGAGGAGGCTTGATGAAACAGATTTCTATCAGCATTTTTGCCGTGATTCTCTGTCTTGCTGCATTCAGGGTCGTCTCGCCCGCAGCGCAGGCCGCCCCCGAACCGATCTACCACATCGCCTATCTGCTGGATCGTGACGCGGAATTTGAAAATGAATTTGTGCGCCCGGAAAATCTCTTGAAGGATTTGGTGACTCATCAGGTCGATATCGCCTACTCCTGGCAGGATTTGATGCAGATTCAGGCCAGAAAGCCGCTTGACGCCCTGGTCATCCATGCGTCTGCCCTGCCAATGGTCGATTTTGAGTGGGTCGCCAATGCCTACTGGCGCGGCATGATCCTCTCGACGCTGGATATACAACCGAGTATGCTGGCCCATCTGTATGATGATGGCTGCCTGCCCTTTGGCTATACCATGCCTGTGCCGGAAGAGGGGCCATATGTCACCATCGGCCTGCGCCTGTTTTTGAGCGTGCATGACGCGACTCAGGTGGCAAAGTGGTATCGGCGTGATTGGCGGCACAACTGCGAGTATCCCGAACCCGCTGAAATCACCAAGCCGACGGAATGGGGATACACGTTCATGTCCGCCCCGCTCGTCAGCGAATCCCTTCACAAAATCTATCAGTCCTATCTGCTGGAAGACCTTCAATTTGCTCATGAAGCCCGTGAGCGCTTCATCGAAGAGCATAAAGACCCTCAATTCATCGGCACGCGCCTCTCTCGATAGAATCCAACGGCACATCAAATCTCTGATGTGCCGTTTTTGTATCTGATCTGCTTATGCCACTGCCCGCCCTACTCCTCGCGTCTCAGGTTTTACGAACAGCAGCGCCGCCGCCAGCAGCAGGCCGCTCACCATCAAAATCACCGTCTGCCATGAGGGAAATGCGCCCGACAGGAGATCATCGTAGATATGATTGCCTGCGTGCATGAGATTGATGCCCACCGCTGCCAGAATCAGCAGGCGGTGCTGCATCGGGTTGCGCGAGGCCCACAGCAGCGCGACCCCCAGCGGCAGGCTGAACGTCCCCAGATCGCCCATATAATGGCGATTGAAGGGCGGAAATGTGCCGATATTGTCGAAGAAAAACTGCGGCGCAAACAGCATCAGCAGGCCCGTGACAGTAAAGCTGAGGCCCATCGTGGCGACGACGGCAAAGACGAATGAGCGTGTGAGACGTGAGTTCATGATGTTGATCCTTTGGATAGTAGGGACACGGCCTGCCGTGTCCTCTGTGTAGATGTTGTGCTTGTCATGCCAAGCCCCTACGAATGGGCTGTTACAGTCGCTTGCGAAGCTCGCCCATATGTCTCTTGCAGGTAATCCGCCCAGGTAATTGATCCATACGCCTTATCGGGCGCTGTGTTTTCCCCTTTGACAAAGCCCTGCGCCATGCCCCCAGGGATCGGCAGATGCACCTGCGGCTTGTGCAGCCCCTGCGCGGCCTGCCATGCTCGCGCCATGTCCCCCAGGTGCATCACCTGCGGCCCGGCCACATTGTCAATCTTTCCTGTGGCCGAGCCATCAATGAACGGCATCAAATACGCAGCGACCTCGCGGGTATCAATCGTCTGGAACTGCCAGTTCATGGGCAGCGGCAGGATCGGCAACCACCACAGATTTTTCGTCAGATTCAGCAGCATATCTAGGAAGCCGTGAAACTGTGCCGCCCGCACAATCGAATACGGCACGCCCGACTCCTGTACAGCCTTTTCAATCATGACCTTGTGCTGGTAGTAGCTGTAGGGAATACGATCCGCCCCCACAATCGAGATGTAGATGAAATTCTTGATCGTCGTGCGCCGCACATCGGCCAGAAAGCGCTGTGTGCCGAGCACATCGGCCTTCTCAGAGCGCATAGAATTGCTCATGCAGTGGACGATAACATCGACATCGCGCAGGGTGTCGCTAAAATCCGTCTGCGTCTCAAAATCGACCTGCGACCATTCCATCTTTGCCTCAGTGGGTTTGGCCTGACGGCTGGTGATGCGAATCGTGTGCGATGTTTGGGCCAGACGTGCGACGATATCGCGGCCCAATGCGCCTGTGCCGCCTGTGACGAGAATGCGTGCCATGATGTTCTCCTAAAGATGATCCAGTTTGTCGGGATTGCGTGTCATCCAGATTTTGCGAATGTGTGTCTCATCGGTTTCAACCGACAGCGTGGTTGTCACAATGCCTTTTTCGCGGGTGATGAGCGCGGGCCGATTGTTGAGCACAACCACCTCAAAGGTCATATCGGGCGTGAGGCGGGCCAGCAGGCCGCGCAGCAACGCCAGCACGGATGTACGACCTGACAGCGGACGGGTGGCTGTTTGCACTTTGCCGCCGCCATCGGCCCACATGCCCACATCTTCCGCCAGCAGCGTCTGGAGGCTCGCAATATCACCCGTGCGGCAGCTTTGCAGAAATTGGGCGAAGAGCGCCATATGCGCTTCGGGTGGGCTGCTGTAACGCGGGCGATTCTCCGTGAGATGCTTTTTGGCGCGGCTGAACAACTGGCGACAGGCGGCCTCTTCACGCCCCACGATGCGGGCGATTTCGTCATAGCCATAATCGAAGACCTCGCGCAGCAAGAAGATCGCCCGTTCCAGCGGCGAGAGCTGTTGAATCAAGATCAGGAAGGCCATTGAGAGCGTTTCATGCACCTCCACCGTCTCCGCCGGGTCGTCCATCCGATCAGACTGCGTGGGCAGCGGCTCCGGCAGCCAGGGGCCGATATACTGCTCACGCTTCACCTGGGCAGAACGCAGATAATCCAGGCACAGCCGCGAGATGACCGTCGTCAAAAAGGCTTTGGGCGCTTGAATGGTCGCCGGGTCTACGGCCTGATAGCGCAGATAGGTGTCCTGCACCATATCTTCCGCCTCATTGACCGTTCCCAACATGCGGTAGGCAATCGCAAACAGGAGCGGGCGGTACTCTTCAAAGGTCTCCATGTGAGGTATCTTTCTGTCTTCTCTGCTCTTTCTGTATAGTAGACGCGCATCCCCTCTCATTTGTGACATGGTTGGAAAATTGGGAATCAAAAACGGCATATCGCTTCTGATATGCCGTTTGATTGAATCTGTATCGCGCTGATGATGACCCTTCATCTGTTCCTCTACGACAAAGGGGTCAGATACCCCACGCCTAAAGGCGGGGGCTTGCAGTTATGGCGGGATTGAAACCCAAAACACACACCGCGTATGGCGGAATGACCGCCACCCGGCGTCCGATGTTGACCGCCGCGTTCGTTGTTTGCTCCGCTAACTGTTGCCCGGACGGATGCCCGGTGTCTTGAGCGGCCTTTACACCTCATCTAGGCTTTCCTGATTTTACGTGTGGCAAGACTTCGCCACACAACCTCTCTCAGTCCTTTGTTAAGGTGCAAAGAGCCTTCTAACACATCAGGGGCGGAAATACAAGTTTTACGCCTTACCTCCC
>DAOTUR010000154.1:0-15994 GCA_034436915.1 Anaerolineae bacterium | reverse complement strand
GTCAGAATGGCGACATCGAGTTCCACCCCGTTCAGGCGGCCCTGCGCCAAGCCATGACTGGTCATCTCCAGGATGGCATAATGCAAATTGGCATCGACCATCTGCGCCAGAAACTGCTGCACCTGCGGCGCACCCGGCGTGGTGACATGCAGCCCCGTATCGGCGGTCTTTGTGCCAAAATCCGCTGCAATCGTGCTGATAAAGCCGACTTTTTGAGCAAAGGCCGCTTGAAGAACACTGTGCAGCAGATGGGTGGTGGTCGTTTTGCCATCCGTCCCGGTGATGCCGATGGTCGTGAGATGATGCGAGGGAAAATCATAGTAGGAGGCCGCCAGCCAGCCCGTCGCCTCCTGTGCATTGGCGAGATGCACATACGGCACACTCAGCGGCACTTGGGACAGCAGATGAATCGGCTTCTCCCCCACCACTGCCGCCGCGCCCCGCGCCAATGCTCCCGCGATCATGCTGTGTCCATCACGGGAGCGCCCGACTCGCGCCACAAACACACCCCCGACTTGGACATCATAATCGGTCTCGACAAACGGCGCAGTAATCAGGCGGCTGGCATCCCCGACAACACGCATGTGCTGTTCAGGACGCAAAATCTGCAAATGCTCCGCGAGGGTTTTGGGCATGTTTTTACTCAGTATCAATGAGAAAGATATATTTGAGGATTATGAATAGGAAATGAGGAGATGTCAATTTTAATTGCGGTCTTTCGTAGGGCAATCGCGTCAAATCGTCATCTCTTGAAATTGAGCGTTCACAATGGTTTTTGTAGGGGCGCAGCGTGCTGCGCCCTTGATATGGGCATCCGGCATGATTGGGCGCAGCACGCTGCGCCCCTACATAGATACCTTCTACGGACTTTTGTGAACCATAAAATTTAAGACACGGTATTCATTCACCTACCCGTGAGGATCGTGGGTTTGTAGGGGCAGGATGCATCCTGCCCAATGACAAATATCCTTCAAATCAATCAGGGCGCGATGCATCCTGCCCCTACAACGGCCTTTGTCGCACGAATAGCTGAATAGATACGAGATACGGTTGCACTGCGGTCTTTGCTTTAAAACAATTCCAGGCATTTTTGCCGCAAAACACAACCGCGCCCATCCACTGTCGATGAGCGCGGCTGCATGGAGAGTCTGATGAAATTAGGTCAAGCTACCCGACAGTGTGTTCAAGTTGCTGCGAGCGCTGCCATCGACAACGCGATCCTGCGACTTGACAATCAGGCCGCCCAGAATGCTCGGATCAACACGGAAAGCCACATCTTGTGATCCTAACTGAGTGCGAACCTGAGTCTGTTCGGCATCGCTCAACGGCATGGCGCTTGTGACTTCCACATGTCCCGCCATGCCACGCGCAGCGGCGGGCAGACGTGTGAGGAAATCAGCCACCAGTGCCGACTGCTTGCCTGCATCCAGATTTTGCTGGATGATACGGCCTGCCAGCGCAACGGCGACCTGGATCACCTGATCGCGCATCCCGGCCAGTTCAGCCGTCTTGACGCCTTCAGCTTCAGTACGGGCGGTTGCCAGTGAGCGTTCCGCTTCGGTACGCGCTTCAGACTGGATGGTCTTAGCAACATCTTCGCCGCGTGTACGGGCGTCATTGATTTCATGTGCCGCTGAGGCACGCGCTTCGACCAGAACCTTCTCGGCTTCGGCTTCGGCATTCTGACGAGCACGCGCTGCGGCAGCCGCGTCTTCCAGGCCCTTCTGAATACGGGCGCTGCGGCTATCCAGGAAGTTCACAGCAGGCTTCCACAGCAGGCTCGTTAACAGCGCGGCGACCAGCAGGAAGTTGATGAGGTGAACGCACAGGAGACCAGTGTTGATGCCGAGTGGCGTCAGCGGCCCGCCTTCTTCTTCAGCAGCAGCCTCATCGTGCTTCACTTCCGCACCCGCCGCGCCGCCTGTTTCAGCGGTGACGGTGGTGGCAGTTGCGTCTGCGGTGCGCGTAATCACGCCCAGCGGTTCGGCAGTGGCCGCAGCCGCGCCGGATTCGGTTGCCAACGTTGTCGGGGCAACCACAGTCGGGACGGTTGTTGCTGCCAGCGTCGCATCCTGAGCCAGCGCTGCGGGAACAGCGAAGGCCAGAGACGCCAGCAGGAACAGAGCCATGAACCGTGTCACAAGTTTATGTTTCTGCATCGTCACTCTCCTGTGCGTACTTATTTCAGCACGAACAGGATGATGAGCGCGACGACCAGGGCGTAAATCGCAACGGCTTCCGCGAACACGATACCCAGAATCATGTTGGTCTGGATCGCGCCTGCGGCATCCGGATTGCGGCCGATGCCCTGCATCGCACCTTGCACCATCAAGCCGATGCCGACGCCCGGCCCAAACGCACCGACCATTGCGAGGCCAGCGCCAATTGCTTTCAAACCTGTACCGAGTGGTGCTAGTTCCATTGGTGTATGACTCCTTCAGTCGTTTTATGGAATGACCAATTCTTAAACACAGTAACTATGCGCTGACGCCCTGCGCCGGCTGGCCGTGACCACCGTCATGGGCATCGCCCACTTCATCATGTTCTCCGTCGTCATGTCCGTGATCGTCGTGACCATGACTGACCATCGCCTGAGCGCTGAAGATCAGCGTCAAGATGGCGAACACACCCGCTTGCGCCCCGCCGACGATGAGTTCCAGCAGAAGAATGACCGCCGGAATGATCGCACCGAACAGGAACAGGAAGACGGCAAAGAGAATGCTGCCTGCAAAGAGCGCGCCGAAAAGACGGAAGGAAAGACTGATGATCTTACCCAACTCAGACACGATCTCGAACAGACCTGCGACAAAATCAATCACCCCCAGAGGCCGCGTGTTCAGTTCACCCAGCGCCCGCAGGTTGATGAATTTCTGGAAGTAATTCGGCCCCAATGTGGAAATACCGAAGTATTGAATGAGGCAGAAGGCAAACAGCGCTAGGCTCAACGTCAGATTCAGGTCTGTCGCGGCCCCGCGCACAAACGGCGCAACCGTGAAGAGCTGATGCTTGAACGTCGTCGCCTGCTCACCGAGCAGTTCATTTCGCACCGTTAGCGTTTGGCCTGCGACCAGCGGCGTATCGGCGGTCAACACAGGGGTTGTCTCATGGCCTTCGGCATCAACGACGGGCGCGGGTTTCGCACCGGAATTGAGAGCGAGAAGCTGTGCGCCTGTGAATTCAACAGGTTTCCATCCCTCATAGCCGTGAAACGTCTCGGCAATATACGGGCTGAGGACGCTGCGAACGTCTTTATCGACAGTCGGCAGGGCATCACTGGGGGCAGCCGCAGTTGCTGAGGAGGCCGCCGCAATGCTGTTGAGGGTATCGCCTTCTTTTGTTGTGGCTGTGACGGCCTCATCATAGAAAGGATCGAGCAGCTTGGGTTCTTTATCATCATAATGATGGCTGATAAAGGATTCGCACTGCTTGTAGGACTTTTCTGTCCCCAGCGTGCCAACATTCAAAAGCTGGCTGTTGCTCAATGCGAACGCCGGACGCCCCAGGATATTCGATTCCTGGATGGGCAAACCGCTGAACGCAACGGGCTTATAGGCCGCACAGTGCAGGATACCCACCGATTCGACGCCGGGGATCAATTTACCCCAGTTGGCCGCCAGCAGGAAGAGGAACAGGCTGCCCACAATCGGGAACAGTTGATTCTTCACCTTGGCGGAATGACCCGCCTGCTGCTTGGTCAGGCCCCACAAACCATCAACAATCAATTCGATCATGCCCTGGCCGCGTCCGGGCACCTGCTTTGTCCAGCCCCGCGACCAACGCCAACCCTGGATCGCAAGAATGATGACAATAATATCGGCCATGAGCGCGCCGCCCAGGAAGGTATTCACGAAAATGCTGCTTAATCCTGGCGTCGGCCAGTTTTCGAGATACTTTTCTGGTGGTACGGTAATCACGGGTAGTGAGACGGCTTGTTTAGTCGCCAGCAAAAACGCCTGGGGCAAAAAGCAGAACACCACGACAAATAGCGCGCCAATCAATAGGTTACGACACCCACGTCCGGTTGCAGTTGACGTCACAATGTTCCTCCTCTCTGTCCTTCCTTTAAATGGTTCTCTGATTTCAAAGGACTACTCCTCCTTCTCTTCATAAAATGACTTGCGGCTCGTCGTTTTCTGCGTGAGAGTGGGCGGTGGAATGTGCTTGACCAATCGCAGCGCAAGTTGGATCATGACAAAAAGGCTTATCGGGACGCTGAGAACCAGCAGACAAATCGTCGCAGGCCCATTCAGGCCGAGCAGCCCATCCAACCACAACCCAATAAAAAGCGCGACAAAGATGATGACGAGCGACACACATCCCGTCAGCGCTGTAATCCCAGTGATCCCTAAGTTGCGGGTGCGTGAGGGTGGTTTTGCTTGCTCATTCATACTCTCCCCCTCGACGTGGTGAAGTTTATCACAAACACCTTTTGATTACCACAGACGTTTTAGATGTTTTTACCAAAACGGAAGAAAAACCCTTTACCACTGTTTTTCCAACCCTGAGAGACAAAAACATTGGGCATTATAGGGCGCGGTAGGCTGGTCAGTGCGATCATGTGACACATAAAATCGTGTTGGTGTAGGGGTGACGCATGGGTCGCCCGTGTTAAAAAATCACATTTGGGCGCGATATATCGCGCCCCTACAACCACCCCACCCTATTCATGCGCCCACGTCACACTACCGCCCCGCCACAACCGTAACGGCCTGCCGCACCGCCTCTGCGCCCTGCATCGCCCATTCAAACACAGGCGTCGGAATCACGCCGAGCACAATCACAATCAACGTTGTGACAGCCATCACGATGCCGAAGGTTTGCGGCATCACAATTGGCTTGTCTTCATCCTGGCCGTGATCGACATACATCGTCTTGATGACGACCAGATAGTAATACAGCGCCACAATCGCATTCAGCACGCCGACAATCGCCAGACCCGCGAGGCCCGCCGACACTGCCGCCTGAAACAGGAACAGTTTGCCGAAGAAGCCCGCCGCCGGAGGGATGCCTGCCAGCGACAGCAAGCCAATCGTCATCGCCAATGCCAACCAGGGGCTACGGCGCTGCAAACCTGCAAAATCGCTGATGTTCTCGCGGCCTGTGCGCTCGACGAAGATGATGATGCCGCCGAAGACGACCAGATTGGTGAAGGTGTACATGAACATGTAGAAGGCGACGGACGCCATCGCCAGATTCTGGCCTTCTGGCGTCTGCGATTGCAGCGCCGCCAAACCCATCAGCGTATAGCCCGCCTGAGCAATCGAGGAGTACGCCAGCATCCGCTTAAAGTTGGTCTGACGCAGTGCCAGGACATTGCCAAACGTCATCGACAGCACCGACAGGACGACGATCAGCCCGACCCACACATCCTGCACCGTGCGGCCATCGACAATGACGAGGGCCGGATACAGGCCGAAGACCTCCAGCAGGAAGCGCATCAGCACCATGAAGCTGCCCGCCTTGCTTGCCACGCTCAGGAACGCGGTCACAGGCGTCGGCGCACCTTCATAGACATCGGGCGTCCAGAAGTGGAAGGGAACCATGCTGATTTTGAAGCCGAAGCCGACCAGCACCAGCACAATCGTGATGAGCAGCGGAACGGCATTCGCTCCCATTGTCGAGGCATTCAATCCGGCGGCGATCCCGGCCAGATCGGTATGGCCTGTGAAGCCAAACAGAAAGCTGAAGCCGTAGAGCAAAATCGCCGAGGCAAACGACCCGAACAGGAAGTATTTGAGGCCGCTCTCGGAGGAACGGCTGTCGCTGCGGCGGAACGCGGCCAGCATATACAGCGGGATTGACAGCGTTTCCAGCGCGACGAAGATCATCACCAGATCGGAGGCTTTGGCGAGCAGGCTGCCGCCGATGGCCGCAATCGTGATGACGAGATAGAACTCAGGCTTGCGCCCGGCTCCACTGTCTTCGGTGGCGAGCATACAGGTGATAGCCGCCCCCAGCGCGATCATCACACTGAAAACCTGCCCCAACGCATCGAAGCGGATCATGCCGCCCCACACCGCCACACTTGCCCCGGCAGGAGCCGGCCACAGGAACGGCGTCAGCGCCAGGAGCACCATGCTGACTGCCGCCACCAGCGCGATGTTGCGCGTGCGGTACGGCAGTTTGGCGGGCAGCCATGCGTCGAGCAAGAGCACCACCGCCGCCAAAATCGCCAATCCAAACTCAACGGCAATGGCAGGCAGTTCACGGGCAAGATCAAATGGCATCACTTCCCCCCTAACAGCGTGAGGATCGGCGTCAAACCTGTGCTGATCATGGGGGCCATAATCGCCGGGTAGAGACCCAGGATGATGAGCGGCACGCCCAGCAGCAGCAGGATGACACGATCCTGAATTTGAATATCCCCGACATCCGGGTATTTCTGCGCGTCAAATTCCCCAAAGAACACCTGACTCGTCACCCGCAGCACATATGCCGCCGTGATCACAATGCCAAGCGCCGCCAGAATCACGATGACGGAATAGTAATTGGTGACGACGAGGTTGCCAATGTGCAGCGACACGTCCGGCGAGGCTTTCCACATGCCCTGGAAAATCGGGAACTCGGCGACGAAACCGCTGAGACCCGGCATCCCCATGCTGGTGAGGCCGCCCACGATGAAGGCCACCCCGACCCAGGGCATTTTCTTCATGAACCCGCCCAGGCTCGGAATATCGCGGGTGTGCGCCCGATCATACACCATGCCCACGCAGCCGAAGAACAGCGCTGTCATCGCACCATGACTGAACATTTGCAAGCCTGCGCCCGTCATGCCCGTCATGTTCATCGTCGTCCAGCCCATCGCCACCAGACCCATATGGCTGACGGACGAGAAGCCGATGACATATTTGAAATCGCGCTGACGGAAGGCGATGAACGCGCCATACACCACGTTGACAATCGTGAGGAAGACAATCCAGGGCAGATGGACTCGCGCCGCCTCCGGCATGATCTGCACGCCGACACGCAGCGCCGCATACGCCCCCAGTTTCATCAGCACGCCTGCATGGATCATCGAAACCGCCGTTGGAGCGGCCACATGTCCATCCGGCGACCAGTTGTGGAACGGGAAGATGCCGCCCAGGATGGCGAAGCCGAGGAAGATGAAGGGGAACCAGAAGCGGGCCACCGTGACCGCATTGCCGAGGAACGGAATATCAAACGCCCCGTTTTCGCCCGCCAGCGTCATGCTGATCATACTGAAGTTATAAGGCTGTGTCTCCGCCGAGAGCAAACGCGACTGTTTGGCCGCCTCGAAAATCTGCGCCCCATGCCCGCTGCTGAAGAACGATCCGGCGGTGAAGTACAGTGCCAGCACACCGACCAGCGCCACGACGGAGCCAATCAGGATGTACAGCGTCAGCTTCATCGCGGCATATTCGCGCAGCTTGACCCACCCCCATCCGGCGATGAGGAGATACATGGGAAAGATGGCTAACTCATAGAAGAAGAACAGCACGAACAAATCCACCGCAACGAACACGCCGTACACGCCCGCCACCAGCAGCATAAAGAAGGCGTAAAACTCGCGCTGACGATCCTGAATATTCCAGGAGATCAGCACGCCCGCCACCGTCACCATGCCCGTGAGCAGGAGCATCGGGGCCGTCAGGCCGTCCATGCCCACCTGATACGAGATGCCCAGGCTTTTGACCCAGGTATACTCTTCTTTGTACTGCGTGGCCGCTACGTACTGCGCGGTGCCTTCGCTCTTGCCAATTGCAGGATCAATCTTGAGCGTGGACACCTGACTCTGCGCGTAGAAATTGGCATTGTTTTGCAGCGCATCGCGGGTGCTGACCAGATTGTTATACGAGAAAAACACCATGGCTGAGAGCGCCAGCATGATCGACGCCGCTGTGATCGCCACACCGCGAATCAGATCGCGGTTGTTGGCGGGCAGGAACAGCAGCAGGACTCCCGCAATGATCGGGATAAAAACAATCGCACTGAGGACAGGGAAACCTGATAATTCCATGTTACCCACCAATTCTCTGCATCATCAGGGTGACGCTGCCATTAATAACCGTCAGAATCCAGTTCGGCACGAGGCCCGTCACCAGCATCAGCACCAGCAGCGGCGCAATGGCGACCATCTCACGCCGATCAATCTCAAGCGCATAATCCTTCCAGTGCATATTGAACGGGCCTTGCAGCACCGCTCGAATGCCTTTGAGGATGTAATTGCCCGTGAAGAGCAGGCCGAGCATCGAAATGATGGTGATGACGGTGAAGACCGGGAAGGCCCCGCGCACCACCATAAACTCGCCCACAAAGCCGTTCAGACCGGGTAGGCCGAGGCTGGACATACTGGCAAAGATGAAGATCGCCCCGAAGATGGGCGCTTTCACCCAGAAGCCGCCGTACTCACGAATATCGCGGGTGTGCGTCTTGTGGTAGATGCCGCCTGCCAGCAAGAACATCGCGGCTGAACTGAGACCGTGATTGAACATCTGGATCACAGCGCCGTTGGTGGCAAACAGCGCACTCTGCATATCGGCGGGGGTGGCGATGCCTGTCTGCGACGTCTTCCACAGTGCGCCGTATGACGCCGCCATGACCGCAATCCCCAGGGCGATGAAGCCCATGTGATTGACGGAACTGTACGCGACCAGCCGTTTAATATCATTCTGGCCGTAGGCCGCCAACGCGCCGAGCACAATGCCGAGCATGGCAAGGAAGGCAAAGCCCGTCGCCACGCTCACGCCGAACAGCGGGATATTGGAAATCCACACATCCGGGAAGAACGGCACGACCAGCCGCACGAAGCCATACGCGCCCAACTTGAGCATGACGCCTGCCAGCAGCATTGATCCGGCGGTGGGCGCTTCACCGTGTGCATCCGGCAGCCATGTGTGGAAGGGCCAGATCGGAACTTTGATGCCAAAGGCCACGAAGAAGCCCAGGAAGGCCAGCGCCTTGACCGTTGCCGTGCTAATGCCCAGGAAGGCCGGTTGTGTCGCGGCAAACTGCGGCCATTTGGTCGCAATCGTCGCAATATCAAACGAGCCGACGGACGCGCCGATCAACTGCGTGGCGAGGAGCATCCCCAGCGTGCCGCCGATGGAGTAAATCATGAACTTCGTGGACGCATACGCCCGATTGGGGCCGCCCCACTGGTTGATGATGAAGTACATCGGGACGAGGCTGAGTTCGTAAAACAGGAAGAAGACCATCAGATCACGACCCAGGAACACGCCCATCAGCCCTGTTTCAAAGAACAACAGCAGCGCCAGATGCATATTCACGCGGTCTTCGACTTCCCAACTGATGAGGATCGCCAGCGGCGTCAGCAGGCCCGTCAGCAGCACCATCGCGGCGCTGATCCCATCAATGCCCAGATGCCAGGATGCACCGAGTGTGCTGAACCAGTTTGGATTGTTAACCGTGTCGATAAACCCATAATTGATCGCGGGTGCATTCACCTGATAGGTGAAGAACACCACCACCGCCACCGTCCCAATCCCCACCGCAAACGTCAGCGCGAGGATGCGGGCCAGCCACTTGTTGGCGGGCAGTGCCGCCACAACAAGGGCCGCCAACGCCGGAGCGAATATCAAAATTGTCAGGGCATCAATGCCAAAGATATTGAACATTCACTCTCTCCCTAGCGAGGTGCGGCCAGCGCGCCCGATGTGACGGCCAGAACAAGGCCAATCAACACCGCCACGATCAGCACGGCCAACAAATATTGCTGTATACGGCCTGATTGGGTGCGCCGCAGCCAGCCGCCAGCCCGATAAATGCCACGCGGAATCCCATCGCCCACACCATCGATGAGCCAAAGATTCAGCACCTTGATGAAATCGCCAATCCAGACGGCGAGGCGTGCAATCCCGTGCAGGATGCTGTCGATCAAGCCCTTGTCGATGAACACATTGATGAAATTGGCGATGGCCTGCGACGGCTTGACGAACAGCATGGTATACAGATCATCCATGTAGTAGCGATTTTTCAGGGTCGTGTGCAGCGATGATCCCAGAATATCGATCAGCGGATCAGGTTCACCGGCCTTGAGCGGCTTGCGACCATACATGACCCAGCCGAGATACAGACCGCCCAGCGCCACTGCGAACGACACCAGCACGGGGAAAATGTTAAAGGCGGGATGCTGCGGGGCAATATTCCCCAGCGGCACAACCGATCTTTCCACGAGATGGAAGAAGAACGAGCCGCCCGACGAGAAGATCGAACCCAGAATCGGGAAGTCCTTCGGCACGCCGACGAAGCCCGCAAAAATCGCAAAGAACGACAGGATGATCAGCGGGAGCTGCATCGTCTGGCTGATGATATTGTTGGGGCCGCCCAGACCCGCATGGGCCGCCTCTTCTGTGCGGGCTTCCCCGAAGAAGGTGAGGCACAACTGACGCATGGTGTAGAAGGCCGTCAGGAAGGCAGCGACGGCCAGCATGACGAAGACAAACGCATGAGGGCCAAAGCCTTCTGTTGCGCCCAGCCATGCATCGGCCAGGATTTCATCTTTTGACCAGAAGCCGGCGGTGATGAGCGGGAAGCCCGCCAGCGAGAAGCCGCCGATCATGAAGGCATAGAACGTGACCGGAATTTTGTTCCGCAGGCCGCCCATGTTCATCATATCCTGCGGATCGAAAGCGTGCTCATCGTGCGCGGCATGTTCTTCGCCGTGTCCGTGTGCATCATGTCCCGCATGGGCGTCATGGGTTTCTGAATGATCCTGTGCGCCGTGTTCATGCACTGTCGCGGCGGCGGCTGTACCATGCCCTCCGCCCCCATCATGCCCGTGTCCGTGCTCATGCACATGATGTTCGCCGTGTTCCATCGCATGGATCACCGAACCGGACGACAGGAAGAGCAGCGCTTTAAAGAAGGCGTGTGTAATCAGGTGGAAGGTTGCGGCCACATATGCACCAATGCCGAGCGCCGCCATCATGAAGCCAAGCTGCGAAATGGTCGAATACGCCAGAACAGCTTTGACATCGTTCTGAGCAACCGCCATTGTTGCCGCAAACAGTGCGGTGAAAGCCCCGACCAGCGCCATCAGCATGAGCGGCTGCGTGAAGAGGCCGTGATGAGGATCGGCGGCAAATGCGCCTGCCCCCACGAACACCGGATACATGCGGATGATCGCGTAAATACCTGCCGACACCATCGCCGCCGCATGGATCATGGCGCTGACGGGCGTCGGGCCTTGCATCGCGTCCGGCAGCCAGACGTGCAGCGGGAACTGCGCCGATTTACCAATCGTGCCGATGATGAGGAACACACCGATCAAGCTGGCCGCGCTGAAGCCAAAGCTGCCGAACAAAATCGCCGGCGTGTTGCCCAGGACTTCCAGCAGCGCTCCATTATTGGCATACATGATCTCGCGGAAATTGAGCGTGCCTGTGATGTGATACAGGTACACAATGCCGAGAAGCATAATCACGTCCGCCACGCGAGTCGTGGTGAACGCTTTGATGGCCGCTTTGTAGGCACTTTCCTTCTCAAACCAGAAGCCGATGAGCAGGTAGGAGCACAGGCCCATCACCTCCCAACCGACGAACAGGAAGAGCAGATTGTCCGAGACGCACAGCGTCAGCATTGCGCCTGCAAACAGCGAAATCAACGCAAAAAAGCGTGATTGGCGCGGATCATTCGCCATGTAGCCGATGCTGTAGATGAAGATACACAGCACCACTATCGGCACCATGAACAGCATCACGGCATTGAGCGGATCAACCAGCACGCCCACGCGCAGCATCTGCGTGCCGTTCGCCAGCCAATCGGTGCTGTTGCCAAACACAACACTTGTCCCAAAGTCATGATCGCCAATCGCACGGAACACGACAGACCAACTCACGAGCAGCGACATGATAATGCCGCCCAATCCCACGCTGATGCTGAGGAAGCGGCTCCAGGGAGTCGCCACAGGAACGGGCATATTGCCATACGGCGGACGGAAGCCCCCATACACCATATCGCCTGATGGTGCCAGCTTCGCCCGATTGGTCGCCAGCGTGATGATGATGAACGCCAGCAGCGGTCCCAATGGAATGAGCCAGGGCTGAAAATTTGGATCGGTGAAAAATTGCATAGAAGCTACCCCCGCAGCGTATCGGCTTCTTCAGGAATGACCGAGTGCCGATTGCGATAGACGGAAATAATGATCGCCAACCCAACCGCCGCCTCAGCCGCCGCCACAACAAAGACGAACGCGGCGAATGCCATGCCGTTGATCTTCTCCGGGGTGAGATAGCGCCAGAAGGCCACCAGGTTGATATTCACGGCATTCAACATCAATTCGACGCTCATGAGCACCGCCACACCATTACGGCGCGACAGCACCCCGAACGTCCCCATTGAGAACAATGCCGCTGCTACGATGAGATAAAACCACAACGGAACCATGCGCTATACCTCGTCATCCGTCTCACGGGCGATGACAATCGCGCCGATCATTGTCGCAGTCAGTAACAAAGACGCCACTTCAAACGGCAGCGCGAAGCTGTTCCCCGACCCAAACGACTCGCCCAGATCAATCGTTGTGCGCGTCACGGTTGAGATCGGCTGCTGCAAATTGGGATTGGATATAAACACGGGCGCAATGATTCCTACCACCAGCAGAGCAAACAGCGCCACCGCCGCCGCGATATTGATGTTGAGGCGGTTGAAGCGTGTCTTGAGGTTGGAGACACTGCGCGTGAGCATCACGGCAAAGGTGAAGAGGATGGCAATCGCGCCGATATACACCAGCACCTGCACCGCTGCCAGAAACGGCGCACTCAGCAGCACGAACATGCCCGCCGCCCCAAACAGGCTCACCATGAGCCAGATCGTCCCTCGAAAGAGGTTGTGGCACGTCACCACGCCATACGCGCCAACCAGTGAAATCAGGCTGAACACGATAAACGCAATTGTGATAATCGTAATTTCCATAAGGTGCTCTCTCCCGCTGTCCCTAATTAATCCCCGACGGCTGCTGTGACCGGTGTGCGATTTTGTGCTGCCATACGGACGGCCCGCCCCGTCGTCCGCAGTTGTCCCACAATCACCAGTCCCATCGCCACATTCGCCGCCAGCAGCACAATTGTCAGCGGCAGCATCTCGATAAAGCTTGCGCCGATCAGATTGCGCGGGGCCAGATTGATCAACTGCATAATCTTGACCAGCGTAGCAATCACGATGACATTGGCAATCGACAGCGGCACGAGACGGAACCAGTTGAACCACATGACCTGATCGATCCGCAGACGTGGCACAGTGTTACGAATCCACAGCGAGATGAAGTAGAACACACTCGCCTTGAGGCCCAGCCACATAAACGCAATCAGCGGTTTGTCCCAGAACGGGCCAAACCAGCCGCCGAAGAAGAACACCACCAGCAGGATCGCATTGGTGAAGACGTGCAAAAACTCCGCTGCGAAGAACATGCCGAATTTCATACCGGAATATTCGATGTTGAAGCCCGCCACGAGTTCCGATTCCGCTTCGATCAGGTCGAAGGGAGCACGGCCTGTCTCAGCCTGCGCGGAGATGAAGAACAAGACCGCCGAGATCGGAGCCATAATGCCAAACCACATCCCGCCCTGTGCATGGACAATATCCACAAGGCTCATGCTGCCCGCCAGCAGCACCGGGATGAGCAGCGAAAACACCATCGGGATTTCATAGCTCACCAACAGCGCCACCACACGGAACGCGCCGAGCAGCGCATACTTGTTATTGCTGGCCCAGCCTGCTGTCATGATCGACAGTGTGCCGAGCGAGGCCACCGCCACCATATACAGCACGCCAATTTCCAGGTTCGCCCCGAAGTGATACGGCGTATACGGGATCACGCCCCAGATCAACAGCACCGAGGCAAACGACACCAGCGGTGCCGCATTGTACAGCAGACGATCCGCCGCCGTCGGCGTAATATCTTCTTTGATCAACAGTTTTAGCAAATCGGCAAAGGTTTGCAGCAGACCGAACGGCCCCACGCGGTTCGGGCCAATGCGATCCTGAATACGCGCCGCAATTTTACGCTCGACCCAGATCAGCAAAATGACCGTAATGAGAGGCACACCGCTGACCAGCAGCACCCCCACCAGCAGCGAAATAAATTGGGCAATGCCTTGATCCAGCCCACCCTTATATAATGCGTCACACAGCCCCGTGCAATCCATCGCGTTCTCCCTACTTCCATTCCAGTACGCCCTTATTCCAGGCGTAGAGCAGGCCATCAAGCAGCAGCAGAATAAAGATCACTCCGACAATAGATGCAAAGGCATCCAGGCGGTTATAAGCCATTGCCCAGGGAAACAACAGCACCATTTCAACATCGAAGATCAGGAAAATCAGGCCATAGATGTAATATTGTACGCGAAACTGCACCCAGGTATCGCCCACCGTTTCAACGCCACACTCATACGTCTGGCTCTTGAGGACATTGGGTTTTCTCGGACGCAAAATCCAGGCAATCAGGATCGGCAGTGCCGGGAAGATGGGCGCAAGCACGGCAAACATGCCGATGAAAGCCCACTGGTTCAAAATCTCCATACGAGGCCACTCCCACAAAATAAATGGATGGAAAGCATTGAGGTACTGCGCTTGGCCTGGGTCTGGTGGCAATTGCACCATTTCTCACAAACGGGGCATAGTATAGCACCCGTTGTGCCGCCTGACAACGCACATCATGAAGTTTGTCCAAGCATGTCCCCGTGCCGAGGGGCGATTTTAACATATCGTTGGGAGCGGGGCAAAAGCCAGTTAGAGATCCATTTGAGGGAGCGGTGAGAGAAGCGGTGTCCGGTATAATAAAAAGCAGGTCAATCCAGGAGTTTGATATGTCCTCGCTACCAGAGCGCAAGTACACCGTCGATGAGTATTTTGAACTGGAACGCACCAGCGAGATTCGCTATGAGTATGACAATGGCGAGATTTTTGCGATGGCAGGAGCAAGTCGCAATCATAACCGTATCAGCAAGAATATTACGAATCTTGTCGATGCTCAGATTCAGAATCGGGGAGATTGTGAATCGTTTTTTAGTGACGTAAGAGTACGAGTCAACGATTTAAAATATGTCTATCCCGACGTTTTCGTTGTCTGTGGGGAACAAGATATAGGACGTGAGGAGACAGTCTTGAATCCGAGTGTCGTTTTTGAAATTTTATCAAAATCGACAAGAGGCTATGATAGAAATGGAAAATTTGATCGCTACAAAAAAATTAAAACGCTCACAGATTATGTGATGATTGCACAAGATCGAATTCATATCCTCCATCACAAGCGCGACGGGGACACATGGCGGCGCTATAACACAACTGTTTATACAGAGGAAAACGAGATCGTAACGATTGAGTCGATTAGTTGTACCCTCAGCGTCTCAGAGATCTATGCCCGTGTCGTCTTTGAGGCGCTGCCTTCGGACGATGATGAGGAGTGACATACTCCCCACGCCTAAAGGCGGGGGCGTCTGCCGTGAACGCCGGATGCCGTGCTTAACGCAGGGACTTCCTCCGACTGAGACAGTATGAGGCGATGCCCCGCCTCAACAATATTTATGGCCGCGTTGTGGTCTCGATCCAATTCCAGGCCACACCGCTGGCAGCAAAACACCCGCTCTTTAAGGGCCATCTTTTGACACTGCCCACACCCCGAACATGTGCCCGTTGTGCGCTCCCAGCGGTTAATGATGATCACCCGTTTGCCGTGCTTCACAGCCACCCATTGCACAATCTTCACAAACTGGGCAAACCCCAGATCACTCACCTTGCGGCCCCACAACCGTTTCATCCCGGCCATGTTCAGGTCTTCAAACACCAGCACATCGTAGCGGTTACACAACTGATGCGCCAATTGAAAATGGAAAGAGCGCCGCTTGTCCGCAATGCGAATATGACGCCGCGCCAGGTGTTTCTGACCCTTGATCTGATTCTGACTGCCCTTGTCTTTTTTAGACACACGGCGCTGAATGGCTCGAAAACGCGGCAAATCCTGCTTGAAAAACTCTGGAGCGTCAAGCTGGGTTCCACTATTCGTCGTCAGGAAGGT
>DAOTUR010000153.1:0-2454 GCA_034436915.1 Anaerolineae bacterium | reverse complement strand
AAGGCCCTCGTAGGGGCGCGATGTATCGCGCCCTGATTGATTTATAGGGGATTTGGCTTGGGCAGGATGCATCCTGCCCCTACGAACCTAAAATTCACATGGAGAGGTGAATGATTACTGTCCCCTCTCCCACAAGGGCGCGAGGGGTGCAAAACAGGGCACAAAAGATCGCCTCAAAGAGGTGTTTTTGTAGGGGTGCAGCGTGCTGCGCCCTTGATGAGGGCATACGGCATATTGGGCGCAGCACGCTGCGCCCCTACATTGAATGTGATATTTGATGTGTGTTGCTTCGGTTGCGAAGAAATCTAACCCTGAAACAGGCCAGGAGGGAAGACATTATTCCCCCGTCCCGAAGAATTCCTCACCCTCAACAGGCGTTTGCGTCTGTTCGCCGCAGGCGGGACAGGCCGGATTGCGAGTCGTGCGGACGCCGTACCAGCGCAAAATCGTATTCTGCTGCACGCTGTAGCCCAACGGCGACCATGCGGCAAACATGTCTTCGCGCCGATTGCCCCACAGATAAAAATCAGCCTCAATATCCGTCTCAAGGCTTTTGAGGCCGCTCGCAAGCCCGCGTGACAGCTCCACCAGCGCCAGCTTGACGACCATATTGGCAATGGGCGCAATGTCCGACGCCAGGCCCACCTGAATCGTGGCCTGTAGAGCGGCATCAGGCACATAGGCGGGCGTCTGGGGACGCAGTTGGCGCAGACTGGAGCGTTCTTCCTGGCCCAACAGCCCCGCCCCGAACAGACAGGCATAACACGGTCCCGCATACGGGCGCACACGCAGCACATCGCCGCCCGCCGCCCGCGTGGTCGCCCGCCCCACCAGCATCGGCAGACGGTGAGCCAGCGCCAGGGCATTGAGATTGAAACGGCTGCGATTGTTATCCGTCGCCGCGATGAGCAGATCAACGCCCGCCAGCGCCTGCGCGATCTCTGGCAGATGCGAATCGATATCGATATTCAGGAGATTGATTTGAGCAGAGGGATTCTTCTGCAAAATGGCATCGCGCATGACATTGGTTTTGAGGCGGCCCAGATCATGCACACCTGCTACATGCCGCGCCACATTCGACAGATCAATACGGTCAAAATCGATCAGCGTAAACTGGCCGATGCCTGCTTTGGCGAGTTCCAGCGCGATCTGAGAGCCGCCGCTGCCCAATCCCGCAATCATGACGTGCTTCTGCGCCAGCACATCCGTCTCCAGCAGGCCCGCGCTGCGCGACGAAATCTCATCAGCATCAGAGATGAGATGGAGTTCCGCGCCTTCGATGAGACGTTCCCCATCATGGATGAGGACGCGGGGTGTCTCACCCAACAGCAGCCATACACCCTTCTGTGTGATGTCCATCTCAAAATCGGGGCCAAAGAAGGCCGGATAGGACTCACCATAGGGACTGTGCGGCGGAGAATCGAAGAGATGGAACACCGTGCCTTCATCCAGCGCAATGGCCCATCCCTGGTGACGAATCGAATTGGCAGGTGCTTGAGACAGCCGCTCAAATAGCACACGCGACAGATAAACGAGAGGTTTGCTCATCAGCGCTGCGCGAAGAAGCCCTCATCCGCAATGTCGGACACGATGACCGCATCGGAGCCTGCCGCTTCGCCTTTGGGCTTCACGACCAGTTCGCCGGATGATGGATCAAACACGAGTTCGTTGCGGCTCTCACCCGGCTCCTCAGCACGCTCAGACAGTTCGTCCAGCACGCTGCTCGGTTGGGTCGTGTCAGGCGCAGGTTCAACAGGTACAGGCTCCGCCGGGGCCGGATCACTGGGCGGCTCGACAGGCGTTTCGGCGTGGGCTGGCTCTGGGGCCGCGTCGGATGCTTTGGGCGCTGAATCGCCTTTTTTGGCCTTCGCTTTGGGCTTGGCGGATTTGGCGGATGCGTCCGATGGTGTGGCGTCGGACTTCGGCTCGTCGGGTGTGTCTTGAGGTTCGTCGCTCATGCTCATGCCCCCTATTTCATCGTTGTCTTGGAGAGACGCCCGTCAGCCTGTGGTCGACAGGGGCGTTGGTCTATCTCTCTCACTTTACTCGGAAAGGGGGGCTGTGTGCAAAAACTTGGGTGTTAAAAACTGATGAAAGAGATGTCTTGTCTTGTCGCAGGGATCGTCGTAGGGACATGGCCTGCCGTGTCCTATATGTTCGGACAAGGCTGGCCGTGTCCCATATGCTTAAGACAATCCATCTTTTAAGGACATTGCTCGCCGCGTTGTCGGAGGCTAAAGCCGTCCGCCTAGCGTGACAAGGCCCCATGAATGGGGCTAAAAACGCGCCTGCTCCCGCGCCATAAGCCCCGTAAACGGGGCTTCGTACTCTCTAATGGGCCATGTGGCATGATGTGCGGCATTCATTTTCCGGGTTTCGAGTTCAAATTGAGATCAAAGAATGCCATTATCCACGACACATGGCCCACTAGTGGGCCATGTGGCATGAGATGCC
>DAOTUR010000152.1:0-13372 GCA_034436915.1 Anaerolineae bacterium | reverse complement strand
TGCACATCTCAATAGAACTCGCTCCGATCCATTCGTACTGAGTTCAAAACATAAGCCGTATTTTTCGCATCTGTTGAGATGGCAGTGATATGCGAAAAGTCTGATAGGTTTTGAGAGTTTGTGCTCACCGAAGTGGATTAATCCAAACGTGTCATGTGGAAAGTCCAGCTAAGGATTCGTTTAAAAACAAGTCCGCAGAGTTCTAGAGTAGATGGTGTAGTTCCACTGCGGGCAGAGGGTATGAAATTGGATATGCAATGAGGCCATGTCATGGTCAGATACGGTCAAGCCTTTTTGGTAGATCATGTCGACGAGGTGAGCCTGAACGGTCAAGCCTGTGGTGGTGGTGCGGCGGATGCCATCCAGAGCGAGGTCAAAAGAGGTTAAAGGCATGCCGGCCCAGGTATTTCTAATCTGACTCAAGAGACGATGTTCAATCGGGTTCCATTTCGACGCTCCAGGGGGATAGTGAGCAACGGTCAGGGTCAGGCCAAACGGATCGGCTAGTTTAACTTGAAGGAAGTGTTTGAAACAGCACGCCCGATAGCCATTGGAGCCGCCGCCGTCGGCTAGAATCAGCAGGTCGGACGCGTCAGGGTAGCGCTGACAGCCAATGTGTGACCACCAGTGTGTGATGGTATCGACGGCAGATTCGGGGGTATCCGCCGATTGACCCAGGGCCACATAGCCCTGATGGGCCTGGTCATCATACACCCCATACGGCACGGCTTTGCCAAGCGCCTCAGACGGGAAGTCATGCATATTGACTTCAGCCGCCTGCTCACACCACACCTAGCCCTTTTGTTGGAAGCGACCAATCAGTTCTTTGTTTTTGGTGTCGACACTTATCCAGGGCAGGGCCGCCTGTGTAAACGCCTGTCGCTGGCGCTGGATGTAGCTGAATTGGGTATCACGGTCGGGATGCGGCGTGGCTTTCAGGTGTTTGACATTGCTTTTCGGACGGATCTTGTGCTTGCGTAACAAGCGCCAGATCGTTACGGTGGCCAAGCGCACGCCCCATTGCCCCAAGGCCTGCTGCACCTTTGCCAAGCTGCGCCGTAACCAACACTGTCCACTCACCGGGTTCCTGGCCACATCGGCTTGCACGATCTCCACCACATTCGCTTCGATCTCAGGCTTTTTTTCGACCCGTGGTCGACCTCCCCCGACCACACGCACGCGTCCCACCGGACGATGAGCTAACTTATCCGCCAGTTCCCGCCGCCCGCGCCGGATCGTTTCTACATCCAATCCGGTGATTCTCGTCACTTGGATGTCGCCCCCATAGCCGATCCGCTCCGACTCCACCGCCGCATCCCAACGCCTTTGCTGTTCGTCTAACCGACTCATCAGCAGATTGATGAGTTCATGCTGGCTTTTGAGAGCGGGATCCGTCTCGCTCTGGCAGTTGTCACACTCATGGATGGCTTTTTGTCCCATTGGCTCAGTTCTCTCTCTGTTTTTTCTTCTCTCATTCTACGGCCTTATTTTTGAACGTGTCCTTAGTGAAAATTTATCGGTTAAACAATGGTTTTCAGCACCTGTGTTATAATAGCACAATAAAGAAATTGTGCTGTATGACACATCATGCACACTTACTTTCAAGGATAATCTAGATTCGGGGATTGTCAACGAATCTGTTGGCGCGATGTTATTATAACGCGTGCTCTGTGAGCCTGAGTTTTAGCGAGGTGGTGACGAGAGGGCAGGGGGTTTCAGGCCCCGCCGCCGCCTGTCTGTGTTCATCCCGCGAGCGAGGCGGTGTTCCGTGATCCAAGACTCATATTATTGAGCCTTGGCGATATTTTTCTGAACGCGCATCCGCGCCCCACATGACTCGCGCACAATGAGATGTATCGGGAGCACCAGCCGCGTCGGTTTGACCAACTGGCGGCCTTCGATGATATCCATCAACACGTTGACAGCTTGAAAGCCAATCTCAATACGCGGTTGGACAATCGTGGTGAGGGCCGGATTGAGGTGGGCCGCAAAGTTGAGATCGTCAAATCCGACCAGCGCCACATCTTGTGGGATGCGCTTGCCAAGCTGCTGTATGGTTTTGATGACCTTGAGCGCCTCGACATCCGTACAGACAAAAATCGCCCCCGGAATGTTTTCATCGGCTAAATAGTCGTCATAGCTGTTGGCAGAATGGGCGGCGCGTTGATAAATCAATGACTCATCGACAGGCACGCCGTAATCATGCAGCGCCTCGCGATACCCGCGCAGACGTTCCGCCACCGAGGTCGTGCGCAGGCTGCTGTTGGCGGGGTAAATGAAGCCAACGGTTTTGTGCCCCAGGATCAGCAAATGCTCGGTGGCACGATAGCCGCCCGTAAAATTGTCGGTAATGACATAATTGGTCTCGAGTTCGGGAAAATGGCGGTCCACGAGCACGAACGGCACTCCGTCATGTTGAAGTTTTACGATGCCTTCCTCCTCGGCATTTTCACCGACCGGGAAAATAATCAAGCCATCCATCCCATCTTTACAGAGCCGCTCAATGTCGCGTCTTTGCTGCTCGATATGTTCTTCAGCAAAGGTAAAAATGACCTGGTAGCCCCTGGATTTCGCCGCACGCTCTACGCCGATCAAGATTTCCATATTGAGCTGATCGCTGTGGTGCGTCAGGACCAGGCCGAGGCGTTTTTCGGCATTGCTCGACGGTTCGATATCTGGCAGCGCAGGCGGGCGCACGAACGTTCCTGAGCCGTGGACGCGCTCAACCAAACCTTCATTTTCCAGGACACTCAGCGCCTGACGAACGGTGCCGACGCTGACATGATATTCCTCCACAAACTCCGATAACGACGGCAGTCGTTTACCCGGCGCGAGGACGCCGCTCATAATCTGTCCCCGTAAATGGGACACCATTTGCATATAGAGGGCTTCGCTGTTGGTGCTCTTTTGGAGTGGGGACAACTTTTAGTCTCTTATCAGACCGAATGCACACTGAGCGTAGAACGTCAAACTAATCAGGTGATACGGATATATTAATTTCGGGTCGATTCTGTCATCATAACAATCAATCAAACACTTGTCAAGATGCGTACAACACAGACGCTCTACATGTATAAATTAGAGTGCTTGACAATGTATCGTCAGTCTGCTAAAGTCTGCCATAATAGTTTGTGATGGGGTCACATCGGGTACTGCCCGTTCAGTCCATTTTCACGCGATGAACGGACAGGGCAGGCCCTGTCCATTTTCACTACGCCAAAATACATTTTTTTGTAACGAATGGTATGATCAAATGGCTTCTAAGAACCTCTGTAAACCTATTTCGGTTGTCAAAATAGCCGCATGGGAAAAGCGCTTTTGAGGACGCAGTCCGCTGCGCCCTTTCGGAGGTTTACAGACCCTTATAGACTTATTTCACAGAGTCCGCTGTGTGTTTATTATTGACAACGCGCCAGATGCCGAGCGGATTGGCATTTTTGAGCGCGGCGGCCAGCAGGGCATCCGGCATATTTTGAAACGCAACCGGGCGCAAAAACCTCTGGATGGCGGTCACACCAACAGATGTCGAATTTGGGATGCTTGTCACGGGATAGGGGCCGCCATGAACCATCGCATGAACGACTTCTACGCCTGTTGGAAACCCATTCAAGAGCAGGCGTCCGGCTTTTTCACGCAGCAGCAGCAGCAAATGTCCCACCGTGTCTAACTCGCTGTCGCTGGCATGAATTGTGGCGGTGAGTGTTCCATCAAGCTGTTGAATGAGATGCTGCATCTCATCCAGATTGGCACACAGCACAAAGAGTGTGACAGGGCCAAAATGCTCTTCGCGTAAATCCGGGTCAGCCAGGAAGTTTTCGGCAGTGGTTTGTATCACGCTGCTGGCAAAACAAAAGCTGTCCTCATGCCCGCTTTGCGCTCTCGTGAGCACCGTCACGGTGTCTTTTTGTGCGATCTTTTCCATGCCTTTTTGCAATTGACGTTCGACATCTTCATTGAGAAGGATATGCGGGGCCTGAGCTTGCATGGCATCGGCGACGTTGTGGATAAACTGCGCCGTCTCCGGGCTCTCGATCATCAGGAACAAACCTGGATTGGTGCAAAACTGCCCTGATCCCAATGTCACTGAATCGACAACGCCTTTCACCAGGGCTTGATGCCGACTAGCAGCCGCATCGGGCAAAATGATCACGGGATTGATGCTGCCCATCTCGGCATAGACCGGAATCGGGCGGGGACGCGCCGCAGCGGTCTCAACTATCGCCCGTCCCCCGCGAAATGACCCCGTAAAACCGACGGCGGCCAGTTGGGGATGTTTGACCAGGCTTTGCCCCACATGAATACTCTTGCCCTGCAACAACGAGAAAAATCCTGCTGGAAAGCCGCATGTGTCAACCGCCTTCTGAATTGCGCGTGCCACCAGTTCTGAGGTGGCGGGATGGCTTGGGTGACCTTTGGCGATGACAGGGCAGCCCGCTGCAAACGCAGATGAGGCATCGCCCCCGGCCACCCCAAACGCCAATGGGAAGTTATTGGGGGCAAACACCGCGACGGGACCAATCGGAATGAGCATCCGCCGAATATCAGGGCGGGGCGCAGGCTGACGATCCGGCAAGGCCGTATCAATAATGGCCTCCACGTAGGAGCCTTCCCGCAGGTGACTCGCAAAGGCCCACAGTTGGTTGGTTGTGCGCCCGCGTTCTCCCGTCAGTCGTGGCAGCCCCAACGCCGTTTCAGCATCACAGGTGGTGAGAAGCTCATCGCCGAGTGCTTCAATTTCGCGGGCCGCAGCGTCCAAAAATTCCGCCAATCGTTCCGCTGAATACAGACGCGTTTCAGCAAAGGCGAGGGCGGCTTTCTCAACAGCCGTGTTGATTTCTTCGGTGTTGGCATCCGCAAAAATAACCTCTCCCTGGCCTCTGGTGCGTGGATTCACGCTGGAGAAGTGAGGCGTACTGGCCCGCTGCCATTGGCCCGCAATGAGATGGTTTCCCGTCGTTGTCACAGTGCGAATCCCTTAATGAACGAAGTCAACGTCAGTTTTATGCTCATGACCCTCAACTAAATCCCAATTCAAAATCATGATTATAGCGGCATTCGCCCAGAAAAGGCATTTGCGAGGAGGCAAACAGGGCGACCCTCATCATCGCTTTCCGACCACATGCACCTGATTGACCAGTTCGCCAATCGGGTCGATTTTGATGCGAATCTGATCGGCCACCTGGAGCGTGAAATCATCCGATGGTACGACGCCCGTTCCTGTCATCAGAAAAACCCCCTGTGAAAATGTCTTGCAGCGCAACAGATACTCGACCAATTCGGTCAGACTGCGATGGAGTTTACGGGTGCTCGTTGATCCTGAGAAACATACCGCTCCCTCACGCTCGATCTCAATATGAATATCGAGCTGCGGCCATTCCTGGGCGTTGGGCTGCAACCAGATGCGCGGGCCGATTGAACAGGCATCATCGTAGACTTTAGCTTGGGGCAGATAGAGCGGATTTTCGCCCTCAATATCGCGCGAACTCATATCATTCGCGATAGTAAAGCCGATCAGCTCTTGCTGCCCATTCACGACAAGCGTCAATTCCGGTTCTGGCACTGACCAGCGGGCATCAGAGCGAATGCCCACGTTATCGCCGCTACTGACGGCTTCATACGCCATCGCCTTCCAGAATATTTCAGGACGCGCCGCCGAGTAGACCCGCGTGTAGACGGTGCTGCCAGCGGATTCGCGTTCACGCGCTTCTTCGCTCGTTTTATACGTGACCCCGGCGGCCCATATGGGCTGCCTATTGACCACTCCCTTAAGCGTGGTGTGCATATCTGCCGGAAGGGGTGATGCTGATGCTGCTTCCAGTGTGCCGATCAGATCTGACGCTGGGAGATGGGCCATCAGCCAATCAAATGAGGGGATGGCCTGCGCATCGAGGGCATACAAATGCAAGCCTTTTTGAAAACCCAGGCGGATGTCTTGCGCGTCTTGATAGCCAAAAAGAAAACAAGGTTCAATCATAAGGTGTCCTTTCTACGGCGTTCCCATCGCAACTCAAGAGTCATAGGGGCGACCTTACAAGTTATGCGCATTGGGTTAAGGATTACGGGTTGTTTTTGGGCCAATTACGGCAAGTGTAGCGGCGACCCCTACACCCGTTCATGGAGACCTGTAGGGCGCAGCACGCTGCACCCAGACCTCTCAATAACGATATTGATTCATCTGACGTTTCATCGCTTTTCCATTAAAACGCGATGCGCGTTCCCGACTGGAACGACTCAACCGCATGAAACACCATCGCCAGCGAGTGGATATTATGCTGGCAAGACGTCTCAGGGGCTTTGCCTGATGTGACGGCCTCATAAAACTCGTTCAACAAATACGCTTGAGCGACATTCTGAAGGGCCAGCGGTTCCATGCGTACGAGTTCAGCCTGAGAGGTGTCCTTGCGCTGTACGTACACTTGATCCTCCCGCATGATCACCGCCGCCTTTTCACACTCAAAACGCCATGTCCCACTCCAGGCTGTTTCCTGAGCCGCTGAACACCATGAGCCATTGTAGGCGATCACCGCGCCATTGCCAAAATCGAACAGCACCGCCGCCGACGCATCGCCCTTGTACCAACTGTGTGATGGATTCCAGCTGCGCCCAAAGACGAAGGTCGGGTCACTGTCCAGAAAATAGCGCATCATGTCAAAGTGATGAATGGACATATCAATGATGAGCGGATAGGGCATCTCTTCGCGGAAGCCGCCGAAGTGCGGCCCCTTGAAGAATTCGACCGTGACCGAATCAATCGCGCCCATGTCACCCGTTTGAAGCGTGTGTTTTAACGTCTTGGCGCTCTGTGAGTGACGATAGTTCTGTGCGACCATGTGCAGGACGCCCGTTGCATTGGCCTTATCAACGATGGCCTGTGCATCGGCCAGCGTGTCAGCCAGCGGCTTTTCGGACAGCACCGGCATCCCTGCGTCCATTGCCGCGAGGGAGATCGACTTATGAAAGCGCGGCGGCGTCACGTCAATCACGGCGTCCGCGGAGACAGACGCCAGGGCTTGATCCAACGAGGGAAACATAAGTGACCGATCCAGCCCGTACTTCGCGGCCTGGGCGTCTGCAATACTCGGATTGACTTCGACAAACCCGGCAAACTCCACAGTCTGAGAGGCTAAAACCGTCTCGAGCCACACACCCCCCATACCGCCAATCCCCACCTGAATAACTTTCACAAAAAACCTTTCTTGTGTTGATAAAACGCAGATGCTTGTCCAATTTCAGCCAAACGGACGCGCAGAAGCGCATCCCTACAATTCATAACGGGCCTGTAGGGACAGCCTTTTGGTTGTCCGTATTGAGGCAAACGTTTTGTCTCGCGCCGACACGCTTGTTCTTCAGCGAAGGCGCAGCAGATCTATGTGTTCGAGCCAGCCCACGTGCAAACGGGCGAGCGTTGCCTCCAAGGATTGAACCCCGCTGTTGGAGTCGGCGGCTTCGACATTGCACGCGCCGACGGCGCACGCCCAGCGCAGGGCGTCAAGGGGACCTTGTTTGTGCAAGAGGGCGGTCAGAAATCCGGCATAGGCCGCGTCGCCCGCGCCCGTCGTGCCGCGCACCTCAACTTGAAAGGCGGGCTGCCACCGTTCGATGTTCGCCCATTGGGTGACGTCCAGCCCCAGCGTTTGCAGCGCTGCAAAGCGGGCCGATGATGCCGTCTTAAGGTAGAGGCCGTGTGCGCCGAGTTTGAAGCCCGCCACCGCCACCCCCATCTCCAGCAGTTCATCCGCCAGCTCGCGCAGATAACGCGCAGATAACCACGCCCCCTCCGCCAGCGTCTCGGTCGGGCGCAGCATGAAGCGGATTTCATCGATACTCGGCAAAAACACATCGACAAACGGCAGTGTCGCCCGCAAGATGGCCCGCCAATCGGCGCGTCCGGGGTCGCTGGAGGGATCGACGACGACCATATCCATCGAGGTCACGACCCCTGACGCTTTCACGCGCTCAAAGATCGTCCGCAAGCCTTCGCCCTGATGGGCGATCAGACCGGGCAGCAGCGGCGGATAGCCCAGATGGAACATCTTCACGCCATCAAGCAGCGCATACGCGATGCTGTCGGCATTGAACGTGCTGTTTGTGCCCGTACAATGCAAGAACGTCCGATCAGTGCCGCCGGGCGTGAGGACCACCGAGTACGAACTGGGTTGCCCGGATTGTACGCTGATCAAGCGGCACAGCGCCGTATCGTATTCGGCCAGCAGCGATTGGGTCGCCTGTCCTAGCAGGTCATCGCCCACCACTGCCATTAACCCGGTGCGCACGCCCAAGCGATGCAGCGACAGCCCGGTATTGGCGACACATCCGCCCACCGACATGCCCATTGCGCCCACTTCAAAGAGCTTGCCTGCCCGCACCAGATCAGCGGGCGCGACATTGGACATGTGCGGATGCAGGTCAATACACAAATGACCGCTTACGACGATCTCAAACGGATCGACCATCATCAAAACTCCAGGCCGTTTAGTCGGTCACGTCCGGCAGCCGCCGAATTTGCGGCGAGCGGAACAGGTCATTTTCATCTGTGCTGCGCGTGCTGAACTCGGAGACAATCGCGCCCTCTGGCCCCGCTTGAAACCAATGCCAGGTGTCCGGGTAAATTGTGTACTGTTGGCCCGGATGCAAGACGATTTCATGGAACACGGTATAGTCCGCTTCGTGTCCAGCGGGCACTGTGGCAACGGGTTGAGGCGTGGGTTCCCCCGACACATACAGATACACCACCCCCACCCGACAGCGAAAGGTTTCCTCCTTGCCCGCTTCCCCGTTGATCGTGGGGTGCAGATGTTCCGGGCAGGTCTGGCCGGGGAACATGATCAATTCTTTGGCACAGACCCGATCCGTATTGATGTAGACCACCAGCGCCAGCCCGCTTTGCTCAAACGCCCCAAGCCCAAAGTCCGCGATTTCGATCTGCGTGTGTTCGGTGGGCGACAGGACAATGCCCGCACGATCAAGCTGGGCGCTGGCCTGCTGCTGCCATGTTTCCAATTGGCTTTTCGTTATCGGCATTATTGCGCTCCTCATAAAGTCATCAATTTCAATTTTAGCCTCTCAACCCTGGCGGAAGAGGGAGGTGGGGCATTTGCGCTTTGTCCTGCACCCCTCGCACCCTTGCAGGAGAGGGGCGGGGGTGAGGCGCTAAAAGGACTCTATAACGTCATCACCTGTTTTTGCTCACCCGAACGCAGGGCGGCGGTCAACACATGATGATGGAGGGCCGTCTCCTGGGGCGTCGCGCAGTAGAAGGACTGACGCATGTGATCACGCCCATGCGTCAGCTCGTCGCAAAATGCCGCCCACATTTGCAGCATCGCATCCGGGAAGCCAAACTCGAAAATCCCGCCTGTGATCGACGGATACACCGTGTCATAGCCAATATCGATCGTTTTCCAGGCTTGTTCCCCGCCCGCCGTATACGCCATCGTGCGCAGCGTCTTGGGGTATTTGGTCGTATATTCGGCGCTGAACTGCGTGCCATAAATGCGAATGAACCAGCTGTTGGCATCGCCGGGAGAAATCCGATAGGTCTGGAGATACAGCGGAAATTGCTGATCCGGCGTCTCGACCTCGCAGGCCAGCGTCGCATTATCCCAGGTCTTGCAGGGGACCATCGTGCCGCTGGCATCCGGGCGTTCGGTGACGATTTTACTGAGCATCGCCCGCACGTTTCGCGGCATCCATCCCGACCTCAGCGGGATATGCAGCGCGTGCATCCCCAGATCGCCCATGCAGCCGTATTCGCCATTGACCTCGACGATGCGCTTCCAATTGATTTTCTTGGTCGGGTCAAGGTCGCTGCTGTGAAGTAGGCCCGAATGCGCCTCGATGATCGTCCCAAAGCGGCCTTGCTCGATGAACCTCATGATTTTTTGCGCCACCGGGAAGAAGGGAAACTCCGACGAACACGCGACCACCACGTTCGGATGCTGACCAATCACCTCTAAAATCGCGCGGTTGGCCGCTTGATCGATGCCGAACGGTTTTTCGCCCAGCAGATGCTTGCCCGCACGAATAATATCAGTATAGAACTGCTGATGCAGATTATGCGGCACAGCGCAGTAAATCGCGTCCACCTGATCGCTGTTAAGCAGATCGTGATAATCGGCTGTCACCAGCTTGATACTGTCAAAATTGTCTGTATACCAGTCGTACAGCGCCGCGTTGGTGTCGCAGATGGCGCTGATCCGCGGCACAAAATCCAGATTGAGCAGATGTGCCCACCGCGCCGCAGCGCTGGCGAACTCGCGCCCCATCAATCCCAACCCAATAATGCCGAAGCGAATCTCTTTGCGTGCCATGTGACCTCCGCTCAGGCGTTTTTGGCGGCGGCGAGAGCGTGCATCGCGGCCTCTGGGCTTGCGCCTTCGTGGACAATCGCCATCAGAGCGCGGGTGATCCCGGCAGGATTGGCGTGTTGAATCACGTTGCGCCCGTACACGATGCCGCGTGCGCCCTGTGTCATCAATTGATGCGTCCGCGCCAGAATTTCAGCTTCCGGGGCCTTGCCGCCGCCGCGTACCAGGACGGGTTTGCCGCCCGCCACACGAATCACCTGATGATACTCTGCGACATCATCGGTCGGATCGGCCTTGATAATATCGGCCCCGAGTTCCACCGCCTGCCGTACCAACGGCAAAATCTTGTCAATATCGCCATCCACCATGTAACCACCCGCTTTGGCGTTGTCCTGCATGACCAACGGCTCAACCATCAGCGGCATTCCATAACGCTCGCACTCCGGCTTGAGCTTGCAGACATTGGCAATGCATTGGTGATAGACCTCTGGTTGATCGGGCAGCATGAGCAAATTGACGACGACGCAGGACGCATCCAGGCGCAGGGCCTGTTCCAGCGGATGTTCGATCAAATGGCTGAACAGAACGCGCGGCAGTTTGCTGGCGTAGATATTGGCAATATCGGTGCGCAAGACGAGGGCGGGCTTAGTCTTGCCGCGAACGTTTTGCAAAATGGGTGCGTTGCCGGGGCTGAGTTGGATAGCGTCGGGGGCCGCATCAATCAGCGTGGCGACGACGGCATTCATATCTTCGATGCTGTTCAGGAAGCTGCGTTCGCCGAAAAAACCATGATCGACAGCGACATCGAAACAGTTGCCATCAGGCGCGAAGAGACGATTCAAGCGGGCCGTAATGCTCATAAGGATAGTCACTTTTTGGTTGATGGTTAGATGATTTGATTTTACCTGGCCCAACGTTGTCACGCGGGGCAACGATGCAAAAATATCCACTGAAAACAGATGCATATAACAAATCTTTTTCCTGAGAGATGCACTGTTCAATAACTCTCTCTGGCCGTTAGTTCCATAACTCATCTAGCAGACAATAGCACAGACTTTTGGCCTTGTCAATGCGGGCCGACAGCCATATCAGATTTGTTCTCAGTGAGAGAGACTATACTGCTTGTTATGGATTTTTCCCATCTTTTCAGCCCTGGCGACACGAACTGCATGGCCCCACCGCCGCTATTGCGGGCCTCTCAACGACGATTAAGACGTTCTGATAGGCCGCTATCGCGTACTCTGCATGAACAGTTGTTCGTAGTACCTCGCCACAGAGATAGATGAGGTGATTGTAGGGACGCGGCCTGCCGCGTCCGAACCTTCGGACAGGGCAGGCCCCTGGACTTTGGCCCTTTTTTAGACCGAGACTGACGGTTTCACCCGTTCAGATGCTTTTTTAGGGTGATTTTTGCCATGTTGTCCGGTGTTACCGAGCAATTGGCATTAAAGTCAGCGGATGCGGGAAAAGGCTGATAGGTTTTGAGAGTCTTTTAGCTCAGATGTACGATGTCTCAGGGCCAATTCCATTTCCGCTGATCGAGCCAGGTCATTGAGTACTGCTTGGCTCTCCTATGAGTATGGCAGGCTCAAAGAGCCAAAGTCTAGGGGCGCAGCACACTGCGCCCACGTCTCTCCAGAATGATGTTGATTCATCTGATGTCTAATCGCTTTTTCCATAAGTGTTGTATCCTACAAATAAAGCCAGAATTCAAATGATGGTTCGTAGGGGCGACCTGCTGGGTCATCCTCAAGAAAATGGATGGGAATACGCATTGGGCGACCCAGTGGGTCGCCCCTACACATCCAGAAATATTTATGGGATGCATCCATTCTTTATAATACGCTCAATGGGTCTCAATCAACAGGACAATCAATCATGCGGGCTTGGACTGCCCCGGACGAACGTGCTCGCCACAGCCTGGATGTTCGCCAATTCTGCGATATGCGCTTGAGTACCTTGCCCGACGGGCAGCGGATCATCCACGCCCATAACGCGGCAGGTTTGAGTTTGTCATTCCTGCCCGATCGCGGCTTAGACATCTGGCAGGCACACTATCGCGGCATCCCCCTTACCTGGCTGAGTGCTGGCTCTCCCCACAAGGCAGATTATGGGCAGTCCTGGTTGGGGCAATTTAATGGGGGCCTGCTCACCACCTGTGGACTCTCGAACGTGGGGCCGCCGGAAACCGATGATCTCAGCGGCGAACGTCAGGATATTCACGGTAATTTTACCCGTTTGAGCGCCCATGACGTGAATATCAGTGTTACATGGGAGGGGGCAGCCTTAACCGGAACATTATTTGAAGGGCAGTTGTTTGGGACGCAGTGGCGGGTGGAACGTCGTTTTCATCTGGCCTTCGATCAGGCACGCTTGGACATTCAAGATCTGGTCGTCAACATCAGCGACCAACCCGCGCCCTTGATGCTGTTGTATCACATCAATGTCGGGTATCCCTTGGTGCGGGATGGGGCGAAACTGACCACTGCCTCCGCCCAGGTTTTGCCCCGCGATGCCGCCGCTGAACAGGGGATTGCATCCTGGGCCGACTATGCCCGCGCTGCCCCAAACATGCAGGAACAGGTGTTTTTTCATCATTTGCGCCACACCGATTTCCTGACAGACATCGCTCTCACGCAGGACGATTTCGGGGTCGCCCTGCAATGGGATACCCGCCATCTCCCTTGCTTCACCCAATGGAAAAATACGCGGCAAGGGATTTACGTGAGTGGAATTGAGCCAGGTAACTGCATCCCGGAAGGCAAGAACGCCGCACGTCGGGCGGATCGCTTAGACATGGTGAACGCTGGGGACGGGCGCACATTCGGTTGGACGCTGCGCATTCTGGAGTCGGCGGTGGCGGTGCAGGCCGCACAGGTCGCCATCGGACAGCATGAACAAGTGGGTCGGTAGTACCCCGCCACAGAGATAGATGAGGTTATCAGAGAAACGCCGTAAGACCCCTGGCTTTAGACATGGGGATATAAGGCGTAAGGGTTGCGCTTTTCTGGTAATTTGTTAAACTCTTGTTAGCACCTTAACAAAGGACTGAGAGCGGTTGTGTG
>DAOTUR010000151.1:0-3109 GCA_034436915.1 Anaerolineae bacterium | reverse complement strand
GCCTTTTGCGGGACTGAAAGTCCCGCTCAAACCATCTTTTGGGGCGTGTTTGGGCGGGGTTTTCAACCCCGCAACACGGGAGACAGGGACTTTCAGTCCCTGGCGCAAGCGATTTTGCCGTGTCTTTGGCTCACAATGAGCACAAAAATCCTTAACCTGACAGGTATGGGGCACGATGCATCGTGCCCCTACGGAAAACGCTCTCCAAAACATGCGTTTAATACGGTAAATCCATTACGTTCCGCATTATCAAACGGCTTCTTACGCCTTATATCCCCATGTCTAAAGCCAGGGGTCTTACGGCGTTTCTCTGATAACACCCGTGTTTACCCCTCCGCCCCTGCCGCCGCCTCTAATATCTGCAATGTTTGTTGGGCTGCGGCATCCCAGGTAAATTTCTCCACCTGACGATAACCTTTGGAGCGCAGACGATAGCGCAGATGCACATGCCAGAAGACCAGATCCATCGCGCTAGCAATCTCCGTCACATTGAGCGGATCAACCAGCATGGCGGCATCTCCGGCCAATTCCGGCAGACTTGAGGTATTGCTGGTGATGACGGGCGTGCCGCAGTGCATCGCCTCCAGGATGGGAAAGCCAAAACCCTCATACAGCGACGGGAAGACCAGCGCCAGCGCCCCGGAGATGAGCGCGTATTTGTCGTCATCGCTGATGTAACCGGGCAGAAACACATTCTCGACGCCCTCAATCCACGTTTCATCAAACAGCCAACCGCGCCCGCCGGCCAGTACCAGCCCGGCCCCGATGGGATTGGCCCGCGACCACATGGCGAAGGCTTCGACGAGGCGGGCGATATTTTTGCGCGGCTGGAGTGTGCCGATAAAAATGAAATAGTGCTGCGGCAGCTTGTATTTGTCGCGCACACGGGCGATGGCGCTGTTGAAGGTGATCTCGGCGGGCGGCGCTTCTACGCCTGGATACACCACGCGGATTTTTTCGGGCGTGATGTTGTAGTACGTCTGCAAATCCTGCGCTGTTGCGTGGCTGTCGGCCAGAATGCGTGTGGCGCGGCGGGCGCTGTAGCGCGTCGTCACATCCAGATACAGCCGATGATGACGCGGGTGCGCCTGCGGAAACGAGCGATAGCCCAGATCATGCACTGTGACCACACTGCGCCCCGGAAAAGCGGCAGGCAGCGTATGGGCGGGCACAAATGTCACATCGGGCCGATCTCGATTGAGCGCAGCGGCAAAGGCCAGATGCGTCCACAGGCGGCGCAGCGGAATCACGCAGTGGCTCACATGCGGCGAGGCGGGAAACAGATCATCCGACGGGGCATCGCGGAAATATAGCGTCAGATGATGCGGCTGAGACTGGGCGTCATTGAGCGCGATGAGATGGCGAATGAGTTCCAGCGCATAGTGTTCTGTGCCGGTGGTATGGGCGCGGGTGGTACGACTGGCATCAATGGCGATATGAAGGGCCATGCAGGAGATATCGTTCAGATTGATGAATAGTGAGGCCAGATTGTAGCGTTTTATATCATATAAACGAGAGGTGAGACCTCACAAAAATGTCGTATCTCATCTGAGTTTTGGATCATTCTTGGTAACTACTTTGACAATGTCACGTTCAAGTCTTTAATCGCTTTCTGAGACGTGACCGCCGTGACCGGATGCGCTGGTCGAGATGCTGAACCACCAATGAAGCGGCTTGGAGAGGCGAAAGTTGGCGCAAAGGCAGAGACGCTCGGAGTAATTCGCGGACATTCGCCATCTTTGGCATCTTGTCGGCTGCGTTCGACAAAGTAGCGCTGGCATTTACGGAAGGCCTGGGTCAGAAAGTCGCCTGTGACGGGGGCATTGGTGAGGGTGTAGCGAATGCGCTTGGGTTCACGCTTGAGCAGCAAGGTTTCCTGACGCACGCGCCCTTGCCCATCAATGGTCCAGATCGACTGGCGGGCAAATTCCCCCACCAACCAACCGCGCTCGGTGATACGCAGGGTCAGCGACACCCATTCCAGGTCAGGCGATTGCGCCAGTTCAGCCGCGGACCGCGCCGTTGCACTTTCCTTTCGACTTCTAGACATTATAGAGCAAAAGTCTGTGCCAGAGATTACATCCCCCTCTCGGTAATCATTCACCTATCCCGTTCGCAAAGGCCCTCGTAGGGGCGCGATATATCGCGCCCCATTTGCAGCAACTTAAGCAAATCACCCGTTATCTGCCTCGCTTTTGTCCTGTCGTCAGGGGTTGAAAACCTCTGCCTTGCCTTTTGCGGGACTGAAAGTCCCTGTCTCCCGTGTTGCGGGGTTGAAAACCCCGCCCAAACACGCCCCAAAAGATGGTTTGAGCGGGACTCTCAGTCCCGCAAAAGGCAAGGCAGGGGTTTTCAACCCCTGACGACAGGACAAAAGCGAGGCAGATGACGGGTGATTTGCTTAAGTTGCTGCAAATGGGGCGCGATATATCGCGCCCACGCCAAATCTCCTACAAATTAATCAGGGCGCGATGCATCGCGCCCCTACAACGGCCTTTGTCGCATGGATGGGTGAATGATTACTCGGAAGCGTAATCATTCACCTCTCCATGTGAATTTTAGGTTCGTAGGGGCAGGATGCATCCTGCCCAAGCCAAATCCCCTATAAATCAATCAGGGCGCGATGCATCGCGCCCCTACAACGGCCTTTGTCGCATGGATGGGTGAATGATTACTCGGAAGCTCAATTTCTGGTTGCCAAGAGTTTTTAATGGGCCAAAGCGTCTTTGTAGGGGCGCGATATATCGCGCCCCTACGACAATCCCACCTTAAATTTATGACTTGCACCACTGGTTATTAGGGGGCGTGTCGCTATCGATTTAAGGGCGGATGCAAAAAGCCCTCTCCCACGCAGTGGGAGAGGGCTTGGGGTGAGGCTGGAAAAGCCTATGCAAAATTCAAGCGTAACGGGTATAAAAGCCCTGAAACTCGCCGCTGGCCTCCTGCCATTCGCCGCGAACGTGTTTCACCTCGGCGGCAGGTGACCCGCTGTGTGACATACTCCCATGCCTAAAGGCAGGGGCTTCTGCCGTGAACGCCGGATGCCATGCTTGACGCAAGGTCTTTCTCCGACTGAGACAGTATGAGCCAATGCCCTGGCTCAAAATCA
>DAOTUR010000150.1:0-1554 GCA_034436915.1 Anaerolineae bacterium | reverse complement strand
ATGTCACAGCGTTGGATGATATTGCATCAGAGCTGATGCAGGGCAAGCCAGACGATGCCCGTTTTGTGCTGGTCATCGACCAGTTTGAGGAACTGTTCACGCTGACGGGCGATGAGGAGCAGCAGCATGTTCTCGCCTCCCTGCTCCACGCTGTCAATCACACAAATGGACGTGTCCAGGTCTTGCTGACCATGCGGGCCGACTTCTTTGATTATCTGAGCGCTGTGCCTGATCTGGCGCGGCTCGTGCGTGAAAATCTCGATATTGCCACCGACATGACGCCCGATCAACTGCGCCGCAGCATCGAAACGCCCGCCCGTCAGGTCGGTGTGAGCTATGAGGAGGGCCTCGTCGAGCAAATTTTGGAAGATGTGCGCTCACAGCCCGGATCGCTGCCCCTGCTGCAATATGCGCTCAAAGAATTGTTTGAGCGCAAAGTCGGGCGGCGCATGACCCAGGACGCCTATATCGCGCTCAGTGGGGTGAAGGGCGCGCTGGCGACACGGGCCGAAGCGATTTACACGGCTCTCTCCTCCGCTGAACAGGAGGCCCTGCGACGAGTGCTGCTGCGATTGGTGGAAGTCGGCGAAGACACCCTTTCACGCCGCCGCGTGGCACAGTCGGATTTGAGTTTCGCAGGGATTGCGGGTGAGATTGTTCAGAGTGTGTTGGATCGATTGACAGCGAGTGAAGCGCGCCTGCTGGTGGCGTCCGCCCCTGTCGACGATGATGATCCCTCGAATGATGGACAGATATTTTACGAGGTCAGTCACGAGGCTTTGCTGACACATTGGGAGCGTTTGTCAGAATGGATTGCCGAAAATCGCGGTGATTTACGCCTCAGCAGTGACATTCTGGCACTGGCAAAAACCTGGGAGGGGGCTGGTCGTACCGACACCAGCTATCTGCTCACGGGTGGACGTTTGATTGCCGCCCAGGACTGGTTAGAGCGCGGTGATGCCACCGCGTTGCAGCGTGCCTTTGTTGAAGCCAGTATCGTCTATCGGCAAGCCGAAATTGAACGGCTGGAAAACCTGACCCGGCAGGCCGAAGACGCAACTCTGAAATCCGAGATTGCCTCCAAGCGAGCGGTTCGCAATCGCACCATTGCCGGCGTGGTGGGGGTGGTGGCGTTCATCTTCGCAGCAGGCGCATCGCTCATTGGCGCGAATGCTGTCAACGACGCCAATCTTGCGACAACCCGCGAGGCGGGTGCGAATACGCAAGTTGGGATCGCAAACCTTCAGGCCAATGCCGCGATTACCCAGGTAGCTGATGCCAATGCCGCCCTCACCGCCGTGCCACCCACCCTCACCCAAGTGAATCAACAGGTTATTGCAGCTCAAGAACAAGCTGACCGCGCCGATACCCAGGTGGCTGATGCCAATGCCGCCCTCACCGCCGTGCCACCCACGCTGACGCAGGTCAATCAGCAGGTTGTCATCGCGCAGGGGCAGGCGGAGGCGGCCAATACGCAGGTGGCGAATGCCAATGCCGCCCTCACCGCCGTACCACCCACGCTGACGCAGGTAGGCGCGCAGGTGGTCGCCGCGC
>DAOTUR010000149.1:0-5184 GCA_034436915.1 Anaerolineae bacterium | reverse complement strand
GGTTGGCTCCCAAGCCGCCTGTTTAATCGTTCACCGCAGAGTTCGGAACTGGTGAGGCATTCCGAAGTGCCTATCTATTCGTCTCTAACGGAGCCTTTTCAGGCCAAGTCTGGTAAGCATTGGGGCTAAAAGCCCCTCCCTTTAGGGATGGGGATGCTTACTGTCCCACGATATGCTTAATGTGAGGGCGTGTGTTTTTGAGAGATTCCTATTTATACTTTCTATCATACAACCGAATGGATGGTTTCAACAATATTAAACCTGACGCCTGACAGATTTCTTACGTCTCGATAACGCGAGCGCGATGTTAAAAGCGGTTTTGTCTATAAAAATTTAACGAATCGGTGCAAACCTTCATACGTTTTGTTTTAAACGCCGATATAATACACATAAGTTTCGTGAACGAAAGTGGCCTTCTTATGTCCCAACGTTCTCTATCGGTCAGCACCCGCACCAGCGAAATGCCGAGCCTGGAGTATCCGCGTCCAGATCTGCGTGATCCCCTTGAACGTCCACCAACGCTGCCAGAAATGCCCGCGACCAGCGGCGCGACCACCGGGATTATTCCTGTTGTCACCGAAGGCAGTGATAAAACTGCCGGACGCGACACTGATGCGCCTATGGGGAAGTGACCCCTGGGCGATCCTGTCGACTGCATGTGTTGAGAATTTTGGGTTTGCCTTTTTGCATCTGTATAGTTTGAGGGCTATAACGTCCGCCTCATGATCATGAGGCGGACGTTATGGGTTAACGGGCTGGTCGGTGGATGGAACAATGCGGTTCGCATTGTTGTATGTTCATTTGAGGTGGGATTATCGTAGGGGCGCAGCGGGCTGCGCCCAATATGACGGATGACCACCTCAAGGGCGCAGCCCGCTGCGCCCCTACAAAAACGCTTTGGCCTATTGTGAGCCTACTCGTCCAGCAGTTCGCCCGCCGCTTCAATCACGGCGCGGGCGGTCAGGCCGTATTCCTCGTAGATACGCTCATAGGGAGCCGACGCGCCAAATTTATCCACGCCGATGGCAAACCCCGCGCCGCCGACGTATTTGTACCACCCAAACGTGACCCCGGCCTCAATGCTGATGCGATTGACGACCTCTTCGGGCAGCACACTGGTCTTGTAGCCCTCAGACTGTGCATCGAACAACTCCCAGCACGGCATCGACACCAGACGGACTTTGATGCCTTCATTGTCGAGCACGTCAAATGCCTCCAGCGCAATTGCCAGCTCGCTGCCCGTCGCCATGAGGATCAAATCAGGCTTGCCCTTCTTGATCTTCTTCGACTCGGCCAGCACGTAGCCGCCATGCGATACGCCCTCAAAGATGCCTTCGCGGTTGTCATTGCCCAGCACAGGCAAATCCTGGCGCGAGAGGATGAGCGCGGCAGGCTTCTCAAGCTGCATGATCGCGTGCCAACTGGCAGCGGTTTCGATGGCATCACCGGGGCGGAAGACGTGCAAATCCGGGATGGCCCGCAGCGCCATGACATGCTCCACCGATTGATGTGTCGGGCCGTCTTCACCCAAGCCGATACTGTCATGGGTGAAGATATAGACCGTAGGTATCCCCATGAGAGCGCCCAGGCGAATAGCGCCGCGCATATAATCGCTGAACGTGAGGAAAGTCGCCGAATACGGTTTGACAATGCCGCCATGCAGCGCCAAACCGTTGACAATCGCGCCCATGCCATGCTCACGCACCCCAAAGCGCAAATTGCGTTCGGCAGGATCGCCCTGAGCAGTGTTGGCCGCGCCCTTGATGAGCGTGCGCGTGCTGCCTGCGAGATCGGCATCGCCGCCAATCATGGTCGGGAAGTGCTTGGCAATGGCATTCAGGGCTTCGCCGCCTGCGCTGCGGGTCGCTATCGGTTTGCTCGGATCGAAGGACAGGGCGTGTAAATCGGCATCCCATCCGTCAGGCAGTGTGCCGCTGATGGCCTGATCCCACTGCGCGGCCAGATCGCCATTGGCCTCACGCCACGCGGCAGCCGCCGTGTTCCAGTCGGCCTCCCATTGTGCGCCGCGTTCCAGCGCCTCGCGGAAGTGGGCCAGCGCCGCATCAGGGATATAGAATGATTTGTCAGGGTCCCAACCCAGAGCCACTTTTGTTGCCTTGACTTCATCCACGCCCAGGGGCGAGCCATGTGCCTTGCTGGAATTGGCCTTGTTGGGGCTGCCAAAACCGATGATCGTGCGGACAGCAATGATCGAGGGCTGATCTGTCACAGCTTTGGCAGCCTGGATCGCCTGATCAATCGCCTCGACATCATTGCCATCGGCCACGCTCTGGGTGTGCCAACCCTGGGCGCGGAAACGGGCGGGAATATCCTCGGTGAAGGTCATTTCCGCGTTGCCATCCAGCGTGATGTGATTGTCGTCATACAGGAAGATGAGTTTGCCCAGTTTCCAATGTCCGGCCAGCGCACACGCTTCCATCGCCACACCTTCCATCAAATCACCATCACCCACGATCACATAGGTGTAGTGATCAACAAGCGTCTGTCCTTCACGGTTGAATTGCTTCGCAAGGAAGGCTTCGGCAACTGCAAACCCGACAGAATTGCCCGCGCCCTGACCGAGCGGGCCGGTGGTCGTCTCGATGCCAGGTGTCAGATGGACTTCGGGATGGCCGGGGGTTTTGCTGCCCCACTGACGGAAATTTTTGATGTCATCGAGGGAGAGGCCATAACCTGTGAGATGCAGCAGGGAATAAATGAGCATACTGCCATGTCCCGCGCTCAGGACAAAGCGATCCCGATTGGCCCAATGCGGATTGGCGGGATTGTGATGCAGATGGCGCGTCCACAGGGTATAGGCCATCGCCGCTGCGCCCAATGGCAGGCCCGGATGCCCACTGTTGGCCTTCTGAACGGCATCAATCGATAGCGTGCGAATCGTATTGATTGCAAGCGTTTGCAAGTCTTGTGAGGTGGTCGTCGTCAACGTCTATTTCTCCTGATGAGATCGAATCTACAACGGGAGAATTATAGCGTATCGAACGAAGAACATGAGAGTAGATGAGGAAAATGAGTCAGAAAGGACATCAAAGACTCAGCTTCTTCATGTCCTTTGCGATGTTCTACTCAATCTTTCTAATTCTTCTGCGGCTCGGCCATGAGCACATTCCGCAGCGCCTCCGCGATATTGGCGCACTCAATGATCTTCAAGCCCGGCGGAATATCGGGCAGGGCGCGGCGCATCTTGGGCATGAACACACGCCGAAAGCCAATTTTTGCCGCCTCGTTGAGGCGCAAACTCACCTGCGACACGGCGCGAATCTCGCCGCTCAAGCCAATCTCGCCAATAATCGCGGCGTCGGCAGGCACAGGTCGATCATAAAAGCTGGAGGCAATCGCAATCGCCATTGCCAGATCGCTGGCTGGCTCGTCGATCTTCATGCCGCCCACCACATTGACGAAGATATCATGCTCGAACAGCTTGAGACCCATGCGCTTGGTCAGCACCGCGCTGATGAGCATCAGGCGGTTCATATCGATACCATTGGCGGTGCGGCGCGGGTTGCCAAAGGCCGTCGGGCTGGTGAGCGCCTGCATCTCGACCAGCATCGGGCGCGTGCCTTCCAGCGTCACGGTAATCGCGGAGCCTGCGGCATTCACGACGCGCTCGGCCAGAAATGCCTCAGACGGATTGGCGACCTCGACCATGCCCGCGCCCTGCATCTCAAACACGCCGACTTCGCTAGTCGCGCCAAAGCGATTTTTCACGGTGCGGAGTAGGCGGAAGGTCTGGAATGGGTCGCCCTCCAAATAGAGCACCGTATCGACGATATGCTCCAGCACACGCGGGCCAGCAATCGAGCCATCTTTGGTCACATGACCGATGAGGAAGACGCTCAGGCCCGTATTTTTTGCCAGCCCCTGCAAGCGGATCGCGCACTCACGCACCTGCGACACGAGACCGGGCGTGGCGTCGATATCATCGCTGTGGACGGTTTGAATCGAGTCGATGATGAGGATGTTAGGCTTGAGATCATTGACGTGATCGAAGATCGTGCCCAGATTCGTCTCGGTCAGCAGATAGAGATTGTCGGATTGGATGCCCAATCGTTCGGCCCGCATCTTGATCTGGCGCTGGCTCTCTTCGCCGCTGGTATACAAAACTGTGCCATGATGCTCGGCCAGCAGCGCCGATATTTGCAGCAGGAGCGTGGATTTTCCCTGGCCCGGCTCACCGCCCAGGAGCGTAATGCTGCCCGGCACAAGGCCGCCGCCCAACACACGGCTGAATTCTTCCATCGGCACGAAGAGGCGCTGTTCCATCTGGTTGGTGATGTCGTTCAGGCGCTGCGGCTTGCTGCGCGGCACCGGGACGCGCGACGCCTGTCCCATCGTGATTCTTTTGGGTTCTTCAATCACTTCGCGCATCGTATCGAACGCGCCGCAGCCGGGACAGCGGCCCATTTTGGCTGCCGACTGCCGATTACACTTTTCGCATACGTAATAGATGCGGGGCTTTGCCATGTGGTCGCCTTCAAAATAGGAACACTTGTGCGAGTATTATAGCGGAGGGGGCAAGGGAAATGTAGGGATAGGCTGATTATGGATGATTGAGGGGATTATCGGTGAGAAGACCTTCGCCTGCTGCGGCGGAGAGCAGATGTTTGTCAGAAGTGAGGAAGGTGAGGGGCGCACCGATAATGCGCTCCGCTTCCAAAGCTGACGTCAGATGAATGGCATCGAGTGCCCGCAAAATGTGACGATAAACCAGCGCACGCGCCAACCCTCTGACGTTCCTGTCAAAAGGGGTGACAGAGTAACGCTGGGCGTGATGTCGTTGATACGCAATCTCGATATGTCTGACAGTAGCAGGGGTCATGCGACCTTCTCGCTGCTGCCGTGCCAAAATGGAAACAAACTCAATCGGCGTCAATTCACATACAACAAGCGTATGCCCAACACTTGGTTTTACCAGCGATTGGATCCACGCTGAACCTATCTCGGCGATGTAGCGTTTGGCAATTGCGCTGGTATCGACATAAAAAACACTCATCGAATCGGCGCGGGATACCCCTGCCTTTAGGCATGGGGAGGGAGAGCGCCGTGTCCTTTCTGGTAGGTATAGCCGTCAGAGTGGTGAAGTGTCTTGAGATGTTTGTGCGATGCCGTCACTTTGCCTGCCGCTGTCACAAGATCAAAGCGTCCTGTGGCGCGGCAAGCAAC
>DAOTUR010000148.1:0-7110 GCA_034436915.1 Anaerolineae bacterium | reverse complement strand
TTATTATCGATGACATGAGCACATCTTCCTCATGGTATATGGCCTATAGCCCGCAGGTGTTGTCCTTTGTCGCTGCGCCGATCCTGGTGGAAGATCAATGCATTGGCATCATCAATCTCACCAGCACTAAAAAGGCCGCCTTTTCATTGGTCGATATGGAACGCCTGATGGTCTTTTCGGGAAAAATTGGCACGGCCATTCGCAATGCTCGTTATGCCCAGGAACTCGAAACGAAGATTGAAGAGCGCACCTTAGCGTTGAGTCGTCAGCGCGGCCAGCTTCAGGCCATCCTGGATACCTCTGCCGAGGGCATTTGCTATACGGAAAACGGGCAGATCGTCTTCGCCAACGATGCTCTGTCGCGTATGACGGGCTACAGCCTTGAGGAGATGCGCCAGCATACGGCACGGGTCTTTTACCCCGACGATATGACAGAACACGAGATCACGTTGGCTGACAGCGTATCTCCCACGCTTAATACGGGACAGGTCTGGCGCAATGCGATGCGAGTCCGCCGTAAAGATGGCACGACCTTTTATGCTGGGCTGACCATCTCGCGGGTCGCCAGCGAAGACGATCCTATTGTACGGTCTGTGATCATCATCCGCGATATCGAGATGGAACGTCGGCTTGAAGAAAACAAGGCCCGTTTCATCTCGAACGCCGCCCATGAACTGCGCTCACCCATCAGCAACTTGAACGCCCGCGTGTATCTGCTGCGGCGCACGCCGCAGCAAACCGAAGAACATCTGCGCGTGCTGGATCGTGTCATCGAACGGATTAACCGTCTCGTGAATGATCTGCTCGATATGTCGTATTTTGAGTATGGGCATGTGGCCCTGCGTAAGCAAACGCTCGTGCTGCAAGAAGGGCTGCTGAAAGCGCTTGAGTTTGTGCAGGCCGAAGCCGATCAGAAGGGTGTCATTTTGCAGTGTGATCTGCCGATAGACCCCATCGCGCTGCTGGCTGATCCGTATCGGTTGGAGCAGGTCTTCATCAATGTCCTCATCTTCGGGCTTCTTTATACTGAAGCAGCCCATACAATGACGATCTCACTCGATCTTGACGCCGCCGCCGATCAGGTGATTGTCAACATTGAGGATCATGGGCGCGGCATTCCGCCTGAGCATATCGCGCATCTGTTTGAGCCGTTCTATCGCCTGGATATTCGTCAGCCGGGATCAGGTTTGGGGCTAACATTGGCGCGTGAAATTGTGATGTTGCATAATGGAACGCTTGATGTTACAAGTCACAGTGAGCGCGGAACACACTTTATCATTCGTCTGCCACTAGACGGGATGGGACGCGAGGCTTAAACTAGCCCGCGCTGTCATCATCATCGCAAACGAGGCTTGATGAGCGTCTTATCCGTCGTCTACATCGGCTGTGCGTTATTACTTGCGGCCAGTACCTTCAGTCAGTGGGGACTGCTGCTTCAGTATGTCTTCCACCGTCGTCATACGGTCTCTCTGCCACCCCTCACACGGCTGCCGTCTGTGACGGTACAACTGCCCCTCTATAATGAGCAGCATGTGGTTGTGCGCCTGCTGAACGCGGTGGCAGCGCTTGATTATCCCGGCGAGCGGCTGCATATCCAGATTCTGGATGATTCGACGGATGAAACCCCGGCGCTGGTCGCGCAGCATGTGGCGGCCTTGCAGCAGCAGGGCTATTCCATCACGCATCTCCAGCGCGAGAATCGCACAGGCTATAAAGCCGGCGCTCTGACCGAAGGCTTGCGCCAGACGAACAGCGAATTTGTCCTCATTTTAGACGCCGATTTTGTGCCTGCACCGGATTTTTTGCAGCGCACTCTGCCGCATCTGCTGGCCGATCCCAAATTAGGCGTGGTGCAAACGCGCTGGTCGCATCTCAATGGCAATGATAACTGGCTCACACGGGCGCAGCGCCTCGCTATCGATGCCCATTTCGTCATCGAGCAAACCGCCCGCAATCGGGCCGGATGGCTTGTGCCGTTCAATGGCACAGGCGGCGTGTGGCGCGTCACCTGCATCGAGGATGCAGGCGGCTGGCAGGCCCGCACCCTGACCGAAGACCTGGATTTGAGCTATCGCGCCCAATTGAAGGGCTGGCATTCGCTCTATCTGCCGAATGTGGCTGTGCCGGGCGAACTGCCGCCGCAGATGATCGCCTACCGCCGCCAGCAGGCCCGCTGGGCAGTGGGCAGCACGCAGTGTCTGATGTATCTGGGCGGCCCGGTCTGGCGCAGCCGTCGCTCCTTCGTCAGCCGCGTGATGGCGCTGCTGCATCTGGGCCAGTATCTGCCCCATCCGCTGATGCTGCTCCTGCTGCTGCTCACGCCGCCGCTGCTGCTCACGCATCAAATGGCTGCGCTGCCGCTTGCGCCGTTGGGCTTTGTCGGGCTGATCCCGCCGCTCATGTACGTCATCAGTCAGCGGGCGTTGTATCAGGGGGCATGGTGGGCGCATCTGCTGGCATTTCCGGCGCTGGTGCTGTTCACAACCGGCCTGTCATGGAGCAACACCCGCGCCGTTGGGCAGGCGCTGTGGCAGGAGGCTGTGCCGTTTGAGCGCACGCCCAAATTTGGCAACGGCTGGAAATCCAGCACCTATGCCCTGCGCCACAGTTCGCTCTTCCGCATGGAAACAGCCTTCGGTCTGTATGCGCTGTGGGGCGCGGCCCTAGCGTGGCAAACCGCCTCGGCAGCCCTGCCGTATCTGCTGCTGTATGCCGCCTCATTTGGCGCGGTGGTGGGGCTGGAATGGTGGGAGGCGCAGCAGATTAGCGCACCTGTCGAAGAAGAGGTGCAAATCGAGGCCGCTGTTCCCGTGCCGGAAGAGATGGTCGTCTCCTAGATGGATGCGGCCACGATTGCCCGCTTAAATGCCATCAATCGCGCCTTCTACCACACGACAGCCGCCGATTTTGATGCCACACGCGGCCAGGCATGGCCGGGCTGGGATCATCTGCTCCCCTCTATAACCGCACCGCTCTCTGTCCTGGATGTGGGCTGCGGCAATGGGCGCTTTGGGCTGTTCCTGCGTGAGCATCTCAGCGGCCCGCTGACCTATACGGGCCTCGATAACAATCCTGCGCTCTTAGAGGCCGCCCGCCACGCCCTCGCCCCGCAAGACGCCATGAGCATCACGCTTAAGACTTACGATCTCCTCAGCGATCCTCTGCCACACAACACCTTCGATCTGGTGGTGCTGTTCGGCGTCCTGCATCATATTCCGGGGCAGGCCACCCGTGAGCGTTTCATGCGTGATCTGGCGGCGTGTGTCGCGCCGCAGGGCCTGCTGGCGGTGGCGGCCTGGTGCTTCTATGAATATCCGCGTTTTCGGGAGCGCATTGTCGCATGGCCCGATGATATCACGGTGGAAGCGCATGATTATTTGCTGGATTGGCGGCGCGGTGAACATGCCATTCGCTACTGCCATTATGTCGATGAGGCGGAACACACGGCCCTGATGCAGGTCACGGGCCTCACGCCGCTTGAGACGTATCGTGCCGATGGCTTCACAGGTGATGTCAATCGTTATAGCGTGCTGAGAAAATGACAGAAATAATTAAAAATAATGGGCTGAGAGTATCCCTTATCGCCTAAAATCGGCTACACTAGAGGAGCGTCAACCCAACGTTCGGATGCCACACGATGCGAGACCTCACCGGAGAGAGTGTTAATCAATACGACCTGCTGGAGAAAATCGGCCAGGGAGGGCAGGCGTCTGTGTATAAAGCCCATGACACGGAGCGTGACCGCATCGTCGCCGTCAAGGTCATGGATGAGGAAGCGCTGCGCGATCCATTGGCTGTCAAGCGCTTTCAGATGGAGGCGACGATTGCCTTCTTCCTGCGCCATCCTTACGTCGTCACGCTGTATGATTACTGGCGCGACGAACGCGGCGCGTGGATGGTCATGCGCTGGTTTGAAAAAGGCAGCCTGCGCGATATCACGATAGAGCAGCCGCTGCCGCTGGACGCCACCGCCGATATGATGGATCGGATTGCCTCCGCGCTGGCCTCGGCGCATATGATCAAGGTGGTTCATCGTGACCTCAAGCCGGATAACATCCTGTTCGATCTTGAGGGGCAGGCGTATCTGACCGATTTTGGCGCGGCCAAACGCATGGAACTGCCGGGCATGACACAGGCGGGCTATATCGTGGGATCGCCCTCGTATTTTTCGCCCGAACATATTCAAGATCGCCCGATGACGCCGCGTACCGATATTTATGCAATGGGCGTCGTGCTGTATGAGACCTTGAGTGGTCGCCATCCCTTTCATGGTCTGAGCACAATGGAGATGCTGGTGAGCCAACTGCGCGATCCGCTGCCTTCGCTGACGCAGACGCGGCCTGATCTGCCGCCCTCGGTGGATAAAGTCATCCAGAAGGCGACGCAGAAAGACCCGGACAAGCGCTATTTTGATATTCGTGATCTGGCGTCGGCCTTTCGGCGGGCTGTCGGTCTGGAGCACGTCAGATGATGACACAGGGCCTGATCGGGCAAATGGTACGCGATTATCGCATTGATGAATTTGTGGGATCGGGCGGCCAGGGCGATGTCTATCGCGGGATGGATCTGACTCGGCAGCGCTCTGTCGCCCTCAAATGCATCCGCCCGGAAGACACCACGAACGAACAGGCGATTCAGCGCTTTCGCATTGAAGCCGAGGTCAACAAGCGCCTGCGTCACTCGTGCATCGTGCCGATGTATGATTTCTGGTCGGATGCCAGCGGCGTCTGGTTGGTCACAGCATGGTTAGAGGGCGGCAATTTGCGCCAGCGCCTGCGTCAAAAAGTCCTCACGCTGAATGAGACGGTGTATATGCTCATGCGGGTCGGTGCGGCGCTCGATGCGATTCACGCGGTAGAGATTATTCATCGGGATATCAAGCCGGATAACATCCTCTTTGACCAATCCAATCACGCCTATCTGACCGATTTTGGCGCGGCCAAGCGGCTCAAAGTCCAGCCCATCACACAGAGCGGCACGATGGTCGGCTCGCCCGGCTATCATGCACCAGAGCTTATCCAGCGCGGCGAAGCGATCACGCCCCAGGCCGATCTCTTCTCGCTGGCGATTGTGCTGTATGAAGCCCTGACCGGCGTCCATCCCTTTGAAAGCCCTAATCTGATGCAAATGGTGATGAATGTGGTGCAAAAACCGCTGCCTCGCGTGTCGCATCTCAATGCGGATGTGCCCGATGAGATCGATGACGTGCTGCAAAAAGCCGCCGCTAAAACGCCGACTGATCGCTACGCCAGTGCCGGAGAGATGGCGCGTGCGTTCCAGCGGGCGGCACAGGCTTAACGATGCGCTGGTTGGGTCGACGCCGCACCAATCCCCTGATCTTTCGCTTTGCATGGCTGACCGATATCCATTTGAATTTTCTCGGCGTGTCGGATCTGCAAAATTTCATGTCGCAGGTGGCTGAATTGGATGTGCATGGCTACGTGATCTCTGGCGATATTGGCGAGGCGGACAGCGTGGCCGAGTATTTGAAGGCGTTCGCCCATATCGTGGGCCGCCCGGTGTATTTTGTGTTGGGCAATCATGATTTTTATCGCAGCGGCGTGGCGCAGGTGCGCCAACAGATCATGACGCAGATCAGCGGCATCCCCAATCTGCACTATCTCACCCTGACCGATCATGTGGAATTGACGCCTGATGCCGTGATTGTGGGCCATGATGCCTGGGCCGATGGACGCTACGGCGATTTTCCCGCCTCAACCCTGATGCTGAATGATTACGTGCTGATCCGTGAGCTGGCCGAGGCGCTCACCCAGGGGCGTGAGGCGCTGTGGCAGGCGCTCCAGGCGCTGGCAGATGAGGCGGCGCAAACGCTGGCGCAGCGGCTGGAGCGGGCGCTGGAACGCTATACGCTGGTGTTTGTGACGATGCATCCGCCGCCCTTCATCGAGAACACGCTGTTTAACGGCCAGCCCTCGCCCGCGAATTCACTGCCGCACTTTAGCTGTAAGGCGGTTGGCGATGTCCTGCTGACGATGGCAGATCGTTATCCAACCAAACGCCTGATTGTGGTGTGTGGACATACTCATGCCGCCAGCGAAACCTATCTGCGCCCCAATTTGCAGGTGATCAGTGGGGCCGCCGCGTATCGTGCGCCCAGGGTACAGCGCATCTTCTCGGTGGAATAGGGGAAGGCCTCAAAGAGGTGGGATGTACAGAACAGCGTGGTGATTGATTTTTGCATCAGGTCATGGGTTCGCAACAGGTCACAGCGCTTTTGTAGGGGCACGATGCATCGTGCCCCTACGCCAATCCCACCTCAAATTAAAATGCGACCTCCATAACCACGTTATCATGCACACCTACCCTCAAACAGCCCATTCCACACAACGCAAAAGGGGTCTCTCAGACATGAGAAACCCCCAGCATAAAGCCTTTGGGACAACAACATTCACAGATGCAAGAGCAGAGTTTAATCGCCTGCCTGGGCAATGAAGACATTGACATTCATCCGACGCCTTAACTGGCGCGATGAATAGCGGAGGCGGGCACGAAAATGGGCTGCTTCGATGACATTATATTTTCGACGGAGGATGTCATGGATTTCGTGGGTGCATCGCTTGCAGAAGGGGGCGGTGGAACTATCAAAGAACGCCTCAGGCAGTTCTTGTTCGCAGCGCGCACAAGGCTGCATTTTTTGCATGTCTGGCAAGGTGCTTCCTCCTATTGCTCGATGACTTGCTAGGGCATTATACCAAACTCTGTGAACTTTGTCACATGATTCGCCGCATCGTGGGGCAAGCGTTGGGGAAAATTGCCATAAAAAGGTGAATGACGGGCCATAGGAGGTAAAAAGGGGGCAGAGTTTACATCTTTTTTACATCTGCAATTTGTCTACTTTACATGCTACAGCGCTCAAGAAACATCTTTAACCCTCACCCCAACCCCTCTCCCACTACGCGGTAGAGGGGCTTTACCTCACTCCCATCCTCCCCCCTCGTAGGAGAAGAGGAAGGGTGGCTTTCAGGGGTAGGTTTTTTAACGAGCGTTTGTCAATCACCGTTATGAAACGAACTAGATCACGCGATGGCAGGCCGCCCAATGCCCCGGTGACACTTCAATCAGCGCCGGGTCGGGTTCATGGTGGCAGAG
>DAOTUR010000147.1:0-2647 GCA_034436915.1 Anaerolineae bacterium | reverse complement strand
CACATGAGCATCTGGACGAATTGGCAGCATTGGGGACGGAAGAAAATATCTGGACGCAGTACGTCGCCACCTACGAGACCCGCGACAAGATGGCGGCTTATATTGATCAATGTCTGGCGGAGCAGCAGCGGCGCGTGTCGCTGCCCTTCGTCATCCGCGAGCAGGCCAGCGGCGCATTGGTGGGCGGCACGCGCTATATGAACGTGGATCGTGCCAATTATCGGCTGGAAATCGGCTCGTCGTGGCTGCATCCGCAGTGGCAGCGCACAGGCATCAACACCGAGACCAAATATCTGCTGCTCATCCATGCCTTTGAGACGCTCAAAACGATGCGCGTCGAACTCAAGACGGATGCCTGGAACACCCCGTCGCGGGTGGCGATGGAGCGGCTTGGGGCGCAGTTTGAGGGTGTGTTTCGCTATCACATGATCCGCCATGATGGGCGCATTCGGCATTCGGCCTATTATGCCTTTGTGCGCTCCGATTGGCCCGCGACAAAGACACATATCGAGGGCTTGATGCGGCGGTAGACCCCTCTCCCTGCTCTCCCCACTTCGTAGAGAGAGAGCCAAGTCCCCTCCTTGCGAAGCGGGGAGGGCTAGGGAGGGGTTGCTTGCAGAGTAGGGAGGGGTTATCAGATCGTCACAAGAAATTTACAGTAATTCTAACCCCCTCCACAGCGTCTCTGGATACAATCACACACGTCATAAGACTCAAAGGGGAACACAATGCAATTAGGCATGATTGGGTTGGGGAAGATGGGAGCCAACATGTCCGTGCGCTTGATGCATGGCGGTCATGAGATTGTTGCAGGCGATTTGAATCCGGCAGCGGTGCAGGCTCTGGCCGAACTGGGGGCGAAACCCGCCACTGATATTGTTGATCTGGTGAACCGTCTGACAACGCCTCGCGTGGTCTGGGTCATGATTCCAGCGGGCATCCCCACCGAAAATACCCTCGCGCAGTTGGCGGAACTTCTCTCGCCCGGTGATATCGTCATTGACGGTGGCAACTCTAATTACAAAGACACGGTGCGGCGCGGCGCACTGCTGGCGGCCAAGAATATCTTCTTCGTGGACTGTGGCACCAGCGGCGGCGTCTGGGGCCTGGAAAACGGTTACAGCATGATGGTCGGCGGCGATAAAGCGGCTGTCGATCATGTCACACCGATCTTTGAGACATTGGCTCCGGGGCCAAAGGTGGGTTGGGGTCATGTTGGGCCGATTGGCTCCGGCCATTTTACCAAGATGATCCACAATGGCATTGAGTACGGCCTGATGCAGGCCTACGCCGAAGGTTTTGCCATCCTCCAGGCCAAAACCGAATACAACCTTGATCTCGCGCAGATCGGGAAAATCTGGCAGACGGGCAGCGTGATTCGCTCGTGGCTGCTCGATCTGACGACGGAAGCGCTGGCGCACGATACCAAACTCGAAGACATTGCCGCCTATGTGCCGGATTCGGGCGAGGGTCGCTGGACAGTCGCTGAGGCGATTGATTTGAATGTCTCCGCCCCCATCATCACGCTCTCGTTAGATCGGCGCATTCGTTCCCGCGAGGCCGCTCCCTTTGCTGACAAGATGCTGTCCGTGATGCGGAATGCCTTCGGCGGACACTCGGTTCTCCACGAGGAGAAGACCGACAGATGAGTACAACCCTGGTGATTTTTGGCATTACGGGTGATCTCGCCGCACGCATGTTGATTCCGTCGCTGCTCAATCTCTACAGCAAAGAGCGTCTGCCTGATGATGTGCGGATTGTGGGCGTGGGCCGCCGCCCGATTGACCATGCCGAGATGCGCCGCCTGCTGCGCGATGGCATGAGAGATCATGCGCCCGATGTCTATAAACGGCTGCGCCCGCTGTGGAAAGCCTTCTCGGACAAGCTGTTTTATGCGAAGGCCAACCTGGATGCGTCCGAAGATTTCGCTCGGCTGGAGCGCACGCTGAGAAAAACCGAAAAGGCCGATGAGCCTGCCAACCGCCTGTATTACCTGTCAGTATCGCCGGAGTTCTATCCCGTCATCATCAAATCGCTGGGCCAGAACAAGATGACGACGGAAGATCACGGCTGGCGGCGCATCATCATCGAAAAGCCCTTCGGCACAGATTTGAAGACGGCGGAACATTTGAATGAGGTCACGCACAGCGTCTTCTCTGAGTCGCAGGTGTATCGTATCGATCACTATATCGGCAAAGAAACGGCGCAAAATATCCTCTTCTTCCGCTTTGCCAACATCCTGTTTGAGCCTGTCTGGAATCGCAACTACGTCGACAGCGTGTTCATCACCGTCGCGGAAAAGGTCGATGTGGGCCATCGCGCCGATTTCTACGAGCACGCGGGCGTGGTGCGCGATATGGTGCAGAATCATCTCTTGCAGCTTCTGACGTTCCTGGCGATGGAAGCCCCGACCACGTTTGAAGCCGATACGGTGCGGAACGAAAAACTCAAGGTGCTGCAATCGATTCGCCCGATCAAACTCAGCGACACGGCACGCGGTCAATATGCTGGCTACCGCCAGACCGAAGGCGTGCCGTCCAATTCGCAAACGCCCACCTTCGCCCAGCTCAAGCTGTTTGTGGACAACTGGCGCTGGCAGGATGTTCCCTTCTATCTGCGCTCCGGCAAGGCGCTCAAGGCCAAAGCC
>DAOTUR010000146.1:0-19157 GCA_034436915.1 Anaerolineae bacterium | reverse complement strand
TTTTAGCCTCAGTGCTTACCAGACTTGGCCTGAAAAGGCTCCGTTAGAGGCGAATACATAGGCACTTCGGAATGCCTCACCAGTTCCGAACTCTGCGGTGAACGATTAAACAGGATGCTGGGGAGCAAACAGTGTCGTTCACACATAAACCGTCTCATAACGTTGTCGAGGTGAACATCATCCGCGCAAGCGGAGACGGCTCGGAGCGAGCCAGCGGTAACTCAAATCGCTCCCTCCCTTCGGGGAAACCACTCTGACGGCTATACCCACCAGAAAGGACAAGGCGCTATCCCTCCCCATGCCTAAAGGCAGGGGTATCCCGCGCCGATTCGATGAGTACTGCTTTAGGCCAGATATTTATTCTTCAAAATTACGGAATCGCCCTAAAGGAATATGCAATCATTACATCTATTGGTGTGTCTCAAGAAGATGTTACTGCTGCATGGTCTTATGCTGTGCGCTACACAGCGAAAGGAATTGATCTGCCTGATCACGAAGCTGCTGCAAAATTGTTGATAGAGCGACACCCCTCCTGGCAAATTTTGAAAACCACTGTGATGACTATCGCTGTAAATTTGGCATTTGCTGACAAAGACCAGCCTGAAAGCTAAATTTAAATGCGCCTTACATTTACCTATGCCGATAAACCTGATCTTTCCTTAGCAAGGCGAGATAATATTTACTCCACATCCTTGAGTGTGCCCGATGATGCTCTTCATCTCATTGGTATAAAAGATCGCGTATTGGTGATCGGGGAGTTAGCGGCGAGTTTCACGCAAGCATATGTTTATCTTACCTGTAATGAATTGGATTTCAAACACTACCCTTTGCCATACTCTGAGTTGGGTACAGAATCTAAAGATTTTTTCTGGGAGGATCGTGTTTTAATTCTAGGTTTTTGGCGGTTTGCACGTCCTTCAAGCGAATACTTTAAGATTCTTTTTCCATCTCCATCTCCCCTCCCCGACGAAGATATTTTTCGGCTTCGATTCGATAAAAAGAATCGGGATAACTTGCGACTTAACCTGATCTCTAATCAAACAATGAGAGATCAAGATCACAAAGATTATGTTGATCGTATGAAAAAGCTTGCAGAACAGCTTCTTATGCTGATTAACGCTGCTCCAAGTGCTGGCTCGACCTACAGTTGGGCATATGAGGGATTTCATCCCTGGTGGAAAGATAAAATACTTTCTGCTCGGCACAGTCAACAAAGCAAAAAATATCATAAATCACTGAAACAGCGCGAACATGACGAGGCCAAACGCCTCAAACGTGAAGAAACCATCAAAGCTCGTGCTGACACGATCACAGACCCCAACGCAGCGCCGCAGCATGGAGCAGGCCGCCGCCCAGGGGCACGGCCAGGAATATACAAGGGTGTTTCGATGCGCTCTCAGCTTGAGATTCGCTTTGCGGCGGAGCTCGATGAGCGCAATATTCGCTGGTTCTATGAGAGCGAAGCGTTGGGTGATGCGGGCTATCTCGTTGATTTCTATCTGCCTGATTTGGGCGTGTGGGTGGAGGTCAAAGGCACAATCATTGCCAAAGATCGTCAGGTGCTGCCCGATGTCGCCAAACACCTCAAGCAAACGCGCCAGCATCGCCTGATGATGTATACGCAAAGCAAAGCCTATGTCATCAATCCAAGCGGATTCCGTGAGATTGAAGCCAAAAAATTCTGGGATGAACTCGTCAAATAGCCTCATGATTTCGTCTCGCTCCACTGCGTTGCCCCGCCTCAGCCTTTGCGCTATCCTTGCCCTCTGGACTGACTCTCACACAAGGTGACATTTGTATGCGTTATAGGCGCTTAGGCAATTCAGGACTCAAGGTCAGTGCAGTGTCGATTGGCGGCTGGATCAACTTTGGTGAAGGCAAGGTCGCCGAGGATGCCGCTCAGCAGGTGGTGGAAACGGCCTATGCACAGGGCATCAACTTCTTCGATCTGGCCGATATCTACGGCAAAGGCGAGGCTGAAAAGCAGATGGGGGCAGTGCTCAAGCAGTATCCGCGTCACACGCTCGTCATCTCCAGCAAGGTCTTCTGGCCGATGAGCGATGATATCAATGATCGCGGCCTCTCGCGCAAGCACATTCTGGAGAGCCTCGATAAGACGCTGGAACGGCTGGAGACGCCTTACATCGATATTTACTTCTGCCATCGCCCCGACCCGGACACACCCATCCGCGAGACCGCCCAGGCCATGAACAAGCTCATCGAAGCGGGCAAGGTGCATTACTGGGGGACATCGGAATGGGAGGCGTGGCAGATTGGCGAGGCATATGATCTGTGCGAACGCTACGGTTGGCATCATCCGCGTGTGGAACAGCCGAATTATTCCATGCTGAAACGTGAAAAGGTCGAAAAGCAGATTTTGCCCGCCACCGTCCCACGCGGCATCGGCATTGTGCCGTTTTCGCCGCTGGCAAACGGCATGTTGACGGGCAAATATGATGCGGGTATCCCCGATGATTCGCGCTTCAATCGTGAACTGTGGCTGCGGGATCGCTATATGACGGAAGACAATATTCAGCGCGTGAAAAATCTCAAGCCGCTGGCGGATGAATTGGGCCTGACACGCGGCCAACTGGCGCTGGCGTGGCTGCTGCGCCATCCCAGCATCAGCAGCGTGATCACGGGCGCAACCAAAGCCTCGCAGTTGGAAGAAAATGTTAAAGCGGCTGAGATCGATCTGACGCCTGACATGATCGCCCGCATCGAAGATGTGCTCAAGTAAAAATTTCAGACCATAAATCAGGGCGCAATGTATTGCGCCCCTAACGGAGATCGTATCATGCATCCTCTCCTCGAAACCATCAAACAGGATGGCATGGTCGCCATCACACGCGGCAATTTTCCGCCTGCTGTCGTCCTGCCGCTGGCGGAAACGCTGCTGTCTGAAGACATTCACACGCTGGAATTGACGTTCAACTCGGTGCAGCCGCTTGAGTCGCTGCGGGCGCTCAAACGCGAATTTGGCGAGAGGCTGGCGGTGGGCATGGGGACGGTGCTGCGCGAGGACGATGCACGCGCCGCCCTCGATGACGGGGCGGATTTCATCGTGTCGCCGGCCTTCCAACCGCGCATCGTGTCGCTGGTGCAGGAGGCGGGCTGCCTGATGATCCCTGGCGTCATGACGCCAAGCGAAGCCGTGACCGCCTGGGAGATGGGGCTGGAACTACTCAAATTGTTCCCGATTGGCGCTCTGGGGATTGAGTTCTACAAAGCCTTTTTCGCCCCGTTGGATCATATGCGCTTTATGTGCAACGGCGCGATGAACGAGCGTAACACCATCGAGTTTTTACGGGCGGGCGCGATGGCGGTGGGCATGGGTGGCTGGCTCACGGGCGATGGCACATGGTCAGCCGAGCAGATCCGTGAACGCGCCCGCCTCCTCAAAGCCGCCGTGTATAGGGCGCATGATCCCTACACCCGTTTTGCGTGATACAGCGAGACGGTGAGGATGATAGGCGTTTTACCCTCACCTCAACCCCTCTCCCACGCAGTGGGAGAGGGGCTTGCCCCTCCTGACCATATCTCTTCATCTCCCCATGAGAAAAATCTCTTGTAGGGGCGCAGCACGCTGCGATGCATCGTGCCCCATATGCAGCAACTTAAGCAAATCGAACCTTCTTAATCTCTCCTATGCTCTGTCGTCAGGGGTTGAAAACCCCTGCCTTGCCTGTTGCGGGACTGAAAGTCCCGCTCAAACCATCTTTTTGGGCGTATTTGGGCGGGGTTTTCAACCCCGCAACACGGGAGCCAGGGACTTTCAGTCCCTGGCGCAAGCGCTTTTGCCGCGTCTTTGACCCACAATGAGCACAAAACCCTTAAGTTGGTGCATATGGGGCGCGATATATCGCGCCCCTACGCCAATCCCACCTCAAATTTACGACATGCACCATTGGTTACTACCGTGCCGACACGATAAAGAAAGAGATTTATCGTGGTTTGTAGGGACATGACATGTCCGTTGGTTCGGACACGGCAGGCCGTGTCTCTACGAAATATTGAAAACGTCTCTATGACCGCGCAAACGCCAGAAAATCCTGAATCTCATCCACCGTCAGGGCGCGGCCTGGAATAAGCACCGTATAGCTCGATGACCACAAGGCAGCAGGGGCATCCGTCTGCGTGCGGGCGATGACGCTGGCGGCCCGCTGCTGCAAATCTTGCAGGCGCTGTGAGGCGGCCTGCGTCGCGGGATGGGTGACAGCGAGATAGATATAATCCTCTTGAATGTCCAGGGCTTGTAGTTCCCATCCGCGCTTGGGCAGTTGGCGCTGGAAATACGCGCTCAACACCTCGCGGCTGGCAGGCGAGAGCGATACGGAGTCATCGCGCACAGGCCACAGATAGGTGAAGGGCAGACGTTCGCCCGTCTCCACATCTTCAAGCTCTTCGACTTCGACTTCGACAGCCTCAGCAATGTCTGTCTCCGCGATATCGAATGACGAGGCCAGCGGCGGTGCAGGCACAGCCGCCAGCGCATCAGCCAGCCGTTTCCCCTGGCGGCGGATGGTGTACAGCGGCAGCGTTCCGGCAAAGATCAGGCACAGCGTGACGCCTGTGTCCATGCCGCGTGAGTACAGCATGTAATCCTGGCCGCTGGCCGGCAGATTGAGGAAGCGGATACGACCTTGCAGCGGCTCGGCCTCCCAATTCTGGCCTGTCTGCTGAAAGAGTTCGCGCACATCATCCAGCGGCAGCACGCCATCATGGGCGATGATGCGGCCTTCGCGGATGAGCAGCGTGGCCTCTGCCGTGAGTTCGAGCGACATCTGCACAAGTTTTATCGACAGCTTCTCGATATATGAGAGTTCTCCGTCGGCGGCACTGGGCGCAGCCGGGAGCGGGATGGTCGGAGTGCGCGTGGTCTCCGTGTCTTTTTCCATCGGTGGCAGGCCAACCTGCGACTCGGCCAGCGAGGGGACAGGCAGATTGCGCGTGTCGCCTTCCTCATCGTCGATGTCGATCAGATCATCATCACCCAGATAGGTTTCATAGGTGACGGGATCAGGCAGTTGGGCGGCAACCCCAACGCCTTCTTCGTCCGGGCTGATAGGGTAGGAGCGAATCAAGGGCTTGCTGCGCTCTGTCTCCGATTCTTCATAGGTGGAGGGCTGCTGCGGGATGGTCGGGATTGTGACCTGTGCCGTAAATTCGAGCGGCTGTGAGGGCGAGATGATGCCGGGCAGATCATCGCCCAGGAAATCCGGCTCACGCACATACTTTTCGCTCTCCTGCACCCAGGAGGGCAGCGGCTGTAAACTCTGGCCCGATTCGAGCAGCTTTTCCCGGATCCGCGCCAGGAAATCATTGAGCGAGAAGGCATCCAGCGGCGTCGAATCATCGGCACTGTTGGCGAGGATGAGGGCGGCGGGGCTGGGCGGCTCATCCTGCATCGTGCCGCCGGAGGAGGGCGGGGTGTCATCATCCTCGTCATCCATATCGCGGGCGATGCCGTTGATATCTTTCAGCAGGGCCGGATTCACCAGCCGATCCCGCAGATCGCGGATGGTGGCGCTCTCCTCAAACGAAGGCATGGGCGGCTCTTCATCCGACAGAATCTTGAAAATCTCCAGCCCTTTGGAATCATCGGGCGTCACGACCTCGACCCGCGTTTCGCCATCCGAAGCATCCGAGAGCAAAAATTCGACAGGATCATCGCCTGGCACATTGAGGGCGCTGATACGGCGTGTGCTCTCGTCCAGCGCTGGCTTGGGCGGCAGTTTGACCTGGGCGGTTTTGGGCTGATCGTCATAGACGCGGCGCTGCGCCTGCTTGATGAGCGGCACGAGGCGGCGGGCTGTCCAAGTGTAATCAGCAGTGCCATGCAGCGTGAGGCGCGTCACCCACTGCTGATTGGTGCTCGTCTCCGGCAGCAAAATGAAGGCAATATCGGGCTGAATCTCGCGCACCTGCTGGATGAAGGTTTCCACATTGAGATTTTGCAGCGTGGTATCGAGCAGAACCACATCCTGCGGCGTGGTGTGGAGCGAGACCAGCGCATTGTCTACCGAGGCAAAGGGCGAAACTTTAAAGGCCCCGGCTCGTTCAAGCGCCTGGGTCGTTTGCATTGAAAATTGGACATTGTTGGTGAGGATCAAAACACGGGTGTTGATATACACCGTTAGACTCCGCCCTGCGCTACTGTCTAGGAATAAAACAATTGTAACGTTTTTTAGGAGGAAAGGAAAAGCGGTTTGAACCGCGAAGACACGAAGAGCGCAAAGATTATAAACATATCTTTGCGCTCTTTGCGGCTGCTCTCACCCCAAACTCTCGCCTGCTGGCGATGGGCTTTTGTGCTCCTCATCGCCCCTCGTAGGAGAGGAGGCTGCGAGGTGAGGGGGTTCTTTACGGCTGGACTCATATACAGCAACTTAAGGATTTTTGTGCTCATTGTGAGCCAAAGACGCGGCAAAAGCGCTTGTGCCAGGGACTGAAAGTCCCTGTCTCCCGTCTTGCGGGGTTGAAAACCCCGCCGAAATACGCCCCAAAAGATTGTTTCAGCGGGACTTTCAGTCCTGCAAAAGGCAAGGCAGGGGTTTTCAACCCCTGACGACAGGGCATAAGAGAGATCGAGAAGGTTCGATTTTCTTAAGTTGGTGCATATGGGGTTCTTTACGGCTGGACTGTCACTGTATAGAAGCCTGTGTTGTTGACATCGCTGGCCTCGACAACGCTGTTGGTCGTATCGGCATCCACGCGCAGGATGGCGCTGCCCGCTGCCTTAAACGTCACATCCGTCGTGAGCAGCACGCTCTGGCCTGCCGACAACCCTGAGACCGTCCATTCCTTGCTGAGCACATCATTGACCTTGAGCGATACGGTAAACTGGCCCGCGCTGTTCATGCCATTGTTGGTGATCGTCACCGAATACTGCTTGGTAACATCACTGCCGCCGCGAACGGGATTTTGCTCGCCGCCAATTTGCGTCACCAGCAGATCAGCCTTGCCCGGCACAGGTGTCGGCATGGCTGTCGGAAAGGGTGTCGCAGTCTTAGGAAATGATGTCAGGGTAGGGGCGAGCGTGGGTGTGGCAGGCGCATCAACCCCAATATTGGAGCAGTTGCCCGACAGACTGACGAACTGACCGCTGACCCATCCCTGCGTGTTGTTATAGCTGATCTTCCACCATGAATTGTCGCTCAGGCGCGAGGTCACAACCGCCAGCGTATTGCCGGGGATAATCGTGAGGACACTGCCAGTGATGGGCGTGGCGCGGAGATTGAGATTCACATCCGTCAGCACGCGGCAGACGCCATCATTGGGGATGACGACGGGGATTATGCCGCCTGTCCCGCCCGTGTTACCTCCGGTGCTGCCGCCTGTCGATCCGGCGGTGACAGCATTCAGGCTGAGGGCAGCGGCATCGCTTGGCGTTGAGCCGCGAAAGGCCAGCACCTGCACATTGAGATCACCTGCAATGCGCGGCGTGTAATCGAGGATGGCGGGTAGGGTTTTATCGCCGCTGATGCTGGTGGATGAGATGCGCTTGACGACTGCGCCGTTCACCAGCAGTTGGATGCCTGTCACGCCGACGCTGTCGGTAGCACTGACATTGATGAGAAGCTGCTTGCCCACAGTCACATCAGTGTTGTCCTGGGGCGAAAGAATGGTCACAACGGGCTTACCGCTTTGGATCGGGGCCGTTGTTGCGGTGGGATTCAGGGGAGCTGCTGTCTCGCGTGCGCCACCGCCCAGGTTGCATCCTGTGAGCAGGATCACCAGGGACAGCCCCAGCAGGCTAAGACGAACCATGTCAACCTCTTGTCTACAGATTAGGTAATCCTACTCATTCTAGCATGAGCCGTAGAGTTGGACGTGAGAGGGCATGATAAAAAACCTATCAAACTGGGTGATGAGGGGCATGGTCAACCACACCCCCGCACACGATAGGCCGGCGTTGCAATAGTGATACAGGTTGAGGAACGACCAGAACGGGGTCGGGGTTAGCTAATCGGCTCTTTATAGATGATATAACGCCCCATATCGTCACCCTTTGCAATGCAGGTATCGATATCCACTTTGAATTCGTTGCCCCCAGACACCCAGCGCAAACCTTCTTGCAGCAGGCCCTGCCCGACGAAGCACACTGCGCGATCCGTCTTGCGATTCCAGCACATCGGGCAGCGTTCCAGCGTGTAGATGATCTTGTCATTGCCTTCATCGTACACATTGGACACCTGATCGGAGAACTGGGAAAAGATGTTCGCCATTGCGGGAACACCGATGCGAAGTTTCGCGTTCAGAGGCAGCACCTTAAAGGCCAGATCGCCCACGCCTGCCAGCGCACCGAAGGCACGCAAACCCTGTGCAAATGTTGCACGACCCGCACGCAGCGCCAACCCACGCGCTCCACGCGGCCCATACATTTCATCGAGTGCAATGTTCAACACGGTGTAATAGGCGAAGTCGAATTCTTTTTCCAGGTTATCGGGCGGAAAGTTATCAATAATATGCGATAACCCCGCCAGATTCAGAATCGCGTTCAACCCCTTATCGCCCATCACTTCTTGCATGGCTTCGAGCGTGATGCGAGCAAACTTATTCGGATAGTGGTATCCCGCGAGTTTAATCTCCGGCATGTGCCTGGCCTCCAATCGGTCAATCAGCGTCGGATACACGCGCTGATCGGTAGCATTAAACAAACCCATATCCGCATGACATAGTGCCTATTGTAACGAGACACCCTCATTTCAACAAGCAAGAGTCAATCAATCTTAAGGCTTCTTGCAAAGACCGCTGCTCAGAAGCCGCATTACAAAGCTGTTACGGCACGATATTGCCACCCGGATGCCTGCACGATCTTGCCCTGAGAGCCAATTATCCCATCACGATCAGCGCATCATCCTGGCGCAGCGCCAGCGGCAGACGGCCCTGCATACTCCAGGAACTGGTATGCAGAATCTCGACGTTTGTCAATTTGCCGCGCCAATCCTGCTCCGACTCGAAGAAGACGATCTTATTTTGCGGGGTCCGTCCGCGCCATTTGCCCTTATACTGGTCTTCCACCAGCACTTCCAGCGTCTGGCCCAACCACTGCTGATTGATCTCGGCGCAGACAACCGCCTGCAATTCGTCCAGATGGGCGAGGCGGGCTTTCTTCTCTTCATCCGGCACATCATCGACCATACGGCGTTCGCTCACGGTCTGGGGGCGCGGGCTGTAGCAGGCCAGATGCCACTTATCCAGCTTGAGTTCGGCCATGAGGTTGTAGGTGTCCAGGTACTGCTCATGCGTCTCGCCGGGGAAGCCGAGGATAACATCGGTGTGAATCGCCACGTTGGGGACAATGCGGCGAATCTTGTCGATCAGCTTGCGATACTGATCAATCGTGTAGCCGCGCCGCATCCGCGACAGCACCTCGTCATTGCCCGCCTGCACCGGGACTTCGATGTGCGGCATGAGGCGGGGCAGCTCCGCCACAGTGTGCAGCAGCTTGTCGGTCATCCAGTTGGGATGGCTGGTGAGGAAGCGAATCCGCTCCAGGCCCGTCTCTTCGGCGGTCTGGTGGACGACGCGCAGCAGATCCGCCAGATCGGGGCCGTTCTCGATATCTTTGCCGTAGCGATCCACGATCTGGCCGAGCAGCGTGACCTCTTTGACGCCCTGAAGCGCCAGATTGCGGACGTGGGCCACAATTTCGCCCACGCTGCGGCTGCGTTCGTTCCGCGACGGAAGGGGATGACGCAGAAGGTGCAGGCGTGTGAGCAGCCCAGCACAATCGGCACATGGGCGCTGATGAGTTTGCCCTGTTCATGTTCGGGCAGAATCAGGTCGCCATCCTGGTAGGCATCCCGATTGGCCCGCGCTGCGGCGTCAACCTGCATCCATTCAGCTTCGGCATAGCGATCATGCAAAAAGTCGATCATGGGCTGGGGTTCGGACGGGGCCAGGAAGACATCGACATAGGGCAGCTTTTTACGCAGTTCCAGCGGATCACGCACGCCCACAAGACAGCCCATCAAGCCGATGATTTTGTCGGGATGTTCTTCTTTGACGACCTTGAGCAGACCGAGGCGGCCAAAGGCTTTATCTTCGGCGCTCTGGCGCACAACGCAGGTGTTGATGACGAAGATATCGGCATCATCGGGATTGGCGGAGGCTTGAATGCCCATACGTTCAAATTCGGAGGCGAGGCGCTGTGTATCGGCCTCATTCATTTGACACCCCAGTGTCCAGATGTGGTACTGCATGATAGAAACCTATCGCTCAACGACCTGATCTATCTTCCTGATAGGGGCCGCGCCTGTGTGACATGGTATTCTAGCAGAGGCGGGGAGGGGTCACAAGCGATGATAAATCCAACGTGCGCCAAAAAACGATACTCTTGTATCATGTTCTTCAAATGTGGTTTTTAACCCCTCCCCAACCCTCCCCGCTCCGCAAGGAGGGAGCTTATCCCCGCTCCACGAAGTAGGGAGGGGGCAGGGGGAGGGGTTAAAAACGCAAGTTATCACGATTCGCTGTACAAAAGATGTAATTCGCGGCATGATCCCTGTTATCCTGATTTGAGCCTGCCCAAAGGATGTATATGCGCCAGACCATCATCTTCTACAACCCGATCAGCACCTCGCCCGGCAAGCAGCGCCTGCCCATGTCGCTCATGGCGATTGCCTCCGTCGTCGCGGCGGATTACGACATGGTGTTCATCGATGGCAATCTCATCGCTGACCCCGCGCAGGCCATCATTGAGCAGGTGCAGAAGACAGGCGCGAGACTCCTGGGCGTCACCGTCATGCCGGGGCCACAATTGCGTCAGGCGGTTCCCGTATGCCGCCGCATCAAAGCCGCCTGTCCTGATCTGACGATTTTATGGGGCGGCTATTTCCCGTCAAATCATGCGCTGGTCACGCTCAACAGCGGCTACGTGGATTATGTGATCGTCGGGCAGGGCGAGGCGGCCTTCCGCAAATTTGTCGATATCTTTTTTGCGGGTGGGGCGCTCACTGATGTTCCTTCGCTGGCTTATCGAGATGGCGCAGGCGAAATTATCTATACGCTGCGTGCGCCCTTCGTGCCGCTGGAAAATCTGCCCTGGTATCCCTACGACAGCATCGATATGGAGCCATATGTTGGCACGAGCTACCTGGGCCAGCGCGTCGGAGCGCATCATACAAGTTGGGGCTGCCCGTTCGCGTGCAATTTTTGCGCCGTTGTGCCGCTGGCGAAGCAGCGCTGGTTGGCCGAGAGCGCCGAGCGTGTGATCGCGGTGACGCGCCATTGGAAGCAGCACTATCACATCGATGGCATGGAATTTCATGATATGGATTTCTTCGTCAGTGAGCGCCGCACCGAAGCGATTGCCGAAGGGCTGATCGGGCAGGATGTGGCGTGGTGGGGCCTGGGCCGTGTCGATACGCTCATGACGTATCAAGACAAAACGCTGGAAAAGGTCGCTCGCAGCGGCGCGAAGATGATCTTCATGGGGGCCGAGAGCGGCAGCGATGAGACTCTCAAGCTGATGAACAAGGGCGGCACGAGCGGCATCGCGCAGACGCTGGCGATTGTTGAGCGGCTGAAGCATGTCGGCATCGTGCCGGAGCTGTCGTTTGTGCTCGGCAACCCGCCCGACCCCATCTCAGATATTGAGCAGACCATCAGCTTCATTCGCCAGATCAAAAAGATCAATCCGGCGACAGAGTTAATTCTCTATCTCTACACGCCTACGCCGCAGGAAGGCAGCGTCCTGCTGGATGAGGCCATGCGTGGCGGCTTTGCCTTCCCGCAGACGCTTGAGGAATGGGCTGATGAGGAATGGGCCGAGCGTTCGCTGCGGCGCAACCCCGGCACACCCTGGTCATCTGACCCGATTCGCCGCAGGATTCGTGATTTTGAGACGGTCATCAATGCCTTCTACCCAACCGTGACAGACATGCGCTTGCATGGCACGATGCGCCGCCTGCTGCAAGCCTTGAGCGGCTGGCGTTACAAGCTGGCCTTTTACCATGCGCCCTATGAGCTAAAACTGTTGCAGCGCATGATTCACTACCGCCGCCCGGAGACGATGGGCTTTTAATGAGGCTGTGATAAAAATGAACACGTCTATGAGTAGACTATGACAATGGTATAAGCTTTGCTTAAGCGACAAACGGGCAGCGTACAAACACGGTATATACTAAGAAAATGTTATCCTTTTGGAGTGCCATCTATGACAGTTCAGCCATCCTCTCGGCCTACCCGCATTTTTGACTCGTCCGTTCACATTGTGTCGAGTTCTTCCGAATCTTTAGAACGGGAGCTGCCTCAGTGGATTGAAGAACATGCACGTCCCCGTCCTATGCCCGGTCACGAGCTGATTGCGCGGATTGATGCGCTTGGATTCACACCGCAGGATCAGGATGACATGATGCGGGCGATCCAGGAAGGGCGGAGAATCACATATGAAGACTGGGGCAAAGAGCTATTTGATTGATACACCGATTGTTCTGTTCCTCATGAACCGTGATGAGATGGCCCTCCGCGCCAGAGTCCAACAGGCGGAGATATCAATCTCTATTATTACAATGGCCGAACTCTTGTCTGCGGCGCATCACTCCGCGCATGAGGAGCAGAATATCAAAAAGGTGCAGGCGATCTTCGGCCTCTACAAGCTGATCCGATGCACCAAAAGCACAGCCATACACTATGATCGTATCAAAGACCGCCTCTATCGCGCTCATCAACGTCTCCCCAGTAAAAACATCTGGCTTGCGGCGACAGCCATCGAGCACAATCTGACTCTCATCACCCGTGACCCCCAATTTGCTGCGGTTGAAAGTCTGCGGCATGAGGCGTGGTGACGCTCACTCCAACGCTTTGGCTGAGATGATGTATTCCGCCGTTGCCTCGTTGGTCGCCAGCGGCACATTATGCACATTGCAAATCCGCAGCAGACTTTGAATATCAGGGTCGTGCGAATGCTTGCCCAGAGGATCGACGAAGAAGAACACTGCTGAAATTTTGCCTTCGGCCACCATTGCTGCAATCTGGGCATCGCCCCCTACCGGCCCCGACAGCATCCGACGCACAGGCAGACCGGTTTTCTGCGCGACGAGGCCGCCCGTCGTGCCTGTGGCGACCAGATCATAATGCGCCAGAACATCCTGATGCTGGATGGCGAATGCCACCATCTCAGCCTTCTTGCCATCATGTGAGATCAGGGCAATCGTTTTCCGCTCGATCATACGAGACAGTCTCCTATGCAAAAAAGCCAATTGGAGCGCAAAGCGCCGCCATATGCAACTTATAACAAAATATAACGAGCGGGATGATGATAGGTGGTATAGCCGTAGGATTTGCGGAAACGGGCATTGAGCGTCAGCGCTTCCGTCATATAGTCTTCGAGCAGCCGCATGACAGCAGGCCAGGTGCGATCTTCCACGAGGCAGCGGGCGGTCTGGGCCATCCTCTGCTGCATGGCGCGATCTTCGCACAACGTCCGTGCTGCCGCCGCAAATGCCTCTTCGGTATGCTTGCAGATCAACCCTGTGACGCCGTGATCGACCAGCCCTGATACGCCGCCGCGCTCGGTGACGACGGAGGGCAGGCTGGACGCCATCGCCTCCTGTACCACCTGTCCAAACGTCTCATATGCGCCTGGAAAGAAGAACGCATCAGCACTTGCGAAGGCTTGCGCCAGCTCTTCACCGACGAGATAGCCTGTAAACATGGTGGGCGTCCCGGCAAACTGCTGTTCGAGGTCTTCTCGCAGCGCCCCATCGCCCACAATCGCCAGCGCTACGCCTGGTACATCGACCACCTGTCGCAGCAGATGGACACATTTTTCGTTCGCCAGCCGCCCCACATACAGGCACAGCAGCGTGCTGTCAGGCTGCCCGTTCAGCAACCGCGTCCGCATCGTCGCGCTGCGCTTGGCGGGGTGATACAGATCAATATCGACGCCGCGCCCCCACTCGCGCAGCCGTTTGTAGCCATAGCCGCGCAATTCGGTCCTTACTTTGGCGGTGGGGACGAGCGTCACATGACAGCCGTTGTGCAGGTAGCGCAGCCAGCGCTGGATCGGATAGGCGAGCAGGGGATAGCCGTAGGTTGTGGCATAGCCGGGCAGATCAGTCTGATAGCAGGCGATCACCGGAATATTGCGCTCACGTCCCACCACCATGCCGCTGATTGCCATGAACGCCGGACTGAACATCAAAATCAAATCAGGGTCGAAGGCCGCCAGACGCCGCGATAGAACGCCCACAGGCAGCGCGGCACGGCTCTCATCTGCACCAGGGATTGATACCGACGGCAACGCCACAACCTCGCTCTCACCCACTGAGGGCATGGCTGAGTCAGGCGCGAAGATGAGCACCTCACGCCCTGACTGCTGGAGATAGCGGACGGTCAGATAGGCGGTTTTGCTCACCCCGTCAATTTTAGGCGGAAACGCCTCCGCCAGCACTGCTACTCGTTGGACAGCGGCGAGGGGCTTGGGGTGGGTGGAATCGAAGAGGGGCGTGTGACCAAAGAGGGCATCGCCTTCGACTGTCTGACGTGCTTCAAAAATACGACGTACTCTTTCAGAGGCCATCGGCTCCCCTCCGCCTGTGTTGTGCCTGCGATGAGGGCCTGACGCAAATCATCGCCGGATTGACCCGCATAGCGTGTGATGCCTGCGCCAATCGCCCCCGGTGTATGCGCGTCGCTGCTGCCTGTGACAGCGAGGCCAGCCCGCTGCGCCAGCCATGCCGCATAGCGGTTGCTGCCGGGTGTGACCAGACCTGCGTTAATCGTTTCAATGGCATCGAGGCCCGCATCCTTTAACCCGCGAAAGGTGTTCCAGTAACGCCACACATTTTTTCGCACTTCTTTGAGTTCGAGATGAAAGGGATGGGCGAGGACAGCCAGACCGCCCGCTTCATGGATGGCTGCCGCAGTGTCGCGGATGCTCAGGTGCTTAGGAATCGGCGTTGTGACCCACAGGGCCAGCACATGCCCATCGCGGGAGTTCACTTCAACGCCGGGGATAATATCAAACGGATAGCGCTCCTTGTTGGCATAGGCCCACAGAGACGCATCAAGCACATTATGATCGGTGATGGCAATGGCGGTGAGGTGACGACAGTGTACAGCGATATACTCCAGCAGATCGCGGACGGGCTGCACACCATCGCTGGCGGTGGTGTGCATGTGCAGATCCGCGTAACCAAAAATAGGCTGAGACATGAGTCCCCTTATCAATAAATCGAAGGATGAGTCGGTCTCTAGGATACACCAAACACATCAAGAGATGTTTAAGGCTTCGGCAGGCATTGATATAATCCTTCATACCTGCTCTCCCGCCTCTCATGTGCGCAGGCCCTATCGCTATACTCTCAAGACACGTACCCGATCAGCTAAAAAGGAAAGCGGCCATGTGGCTTTTCCAGTAATCATTCACCTATCCATGCAACAAAGGCCGTTGTAGGGGCGCGATGTATCGCGCCCTGATTGATTTATAGGATTTGGCTTGGGCAGGATGCATTCTGCCCCTACGAACCTAAAATTCTCATGAAGAGATGAATGATTACCTTTTCCACGTTACTATGTCTCAGGATGGTTCTGAGTCACAGGCGAATGAGCAGGTGCTCTCGCTCCTCTCGCCCGATGATGTGCGGGCCATCGGCGGGCTGCGCGATGAGGCGATTGCGGGCGTGATTGAGCGCGATCCTAAGGCGAAGGGCAAAATTTTACCGCAGCAGTTCCATCCCAACCCGCCCTTCGTCCAATTCATGCACACCGTCATCAAAATCTTTGGGCCGCATGACCCCGCGCTCCAGACTGCCGCCGCACAGCAGCAGGAGAGCTGGATCTATATCATCGATATCCGCACGCCGGATGGCACACCAGGGCGTGTGCCACCAGAGGATATTGTTGGCGCATTTGAGGTGAAGACCGGGCACATCATCAAGGAGTCGTATTCAGCCAATCAGAAGCACATCATTTTTTCTGACAACGGCCTCGTCCAACTGCTGCCGTTTTTGCAGGAGACGCTGATTCGAGAACTCAAACGGCTGCCTGTGTGATGTGTTGGCGCTGCACCCTGTCAATTTGGCTCAAACTCTAGGTATTTCCTGCGATTTGAAGCGCCCAGAGCAGTGTATGTGCGGTAAGGCCATAAGCAATAATGCCCACAGTCAACAGAGTCATAAAGGGCCACCAACGCTTTGCGCGGACTGCATAGAAGGCAAACAAACTCGTGAGAAGAGGATAAATGGACAAGATGTATCGCGGCTCAGGAACAGTAAAAACCGCATAGAGTGCGACGAACAGGATCAGCATCACCGTCAACAGCCCCGCAGTGGGAATAGAACTGCCGAGACGCCATGCCTGCCAGATATCATACAAAGCCTGTGCGACGGTGTAGCAAAACATAATCCACAAGATGAGGCCCACAGCAAATGCCGTTGGTGACACGATCCCAAAGACAGGACGATAAACCTTGTAGTCGTGCTGCTGAAAAAGCGATGTTAACTTGATGAACGGCATCAAGAGAACCTCAGGTTGTCGGGCATATCCATTAAGGCGCTGATTGGAGTAGTAGACTCCCGCAACAACATTCCTATCCTGTCGATAGAGGGTCTCATAACGATAGGTATAGGCCGCAGCTTTGAGATGAAGCGTCATGACACCAAGACTGGGATTAGCACTCACATCCTCCGTCGTGGGCGTACCCGCATTTTGCGTATACTTATAAAAAGTGCCTGCTAATTGCTGCGTACTGACGATGAACACAAAACACACCAGAATCTGTCCTAAACGGATGGCAGGAGCCGTGAAAGACCAGTTTTTACGGCTGTACATATCCCATAAGGCAGCAATCCCCAGGAAACCAATAACCCCTACTGCCCAAACGAGATTGAACGGGCGTGTTAAACTGGCAAACCCTAATGTTATACCAATCGCAGCACGGCGTGAGAGAGTGCTGTGAAGAGCTTCAGATTGGAGACAATAGAACGACAGCGTGATAAAAAACACCGATAGATTTTCTGTCAGAATTTGTGTGATCATTGCCAGAAGATACGGGTTGCAGGCTACCACTGCGAAGACCAGATACAGCACCCAGGGACGGTTCTGGGTGAGAGAACGCTGTGTAATGCGGGTTGCTAACACCGCTGTGATGATATGAAGTCCGAATTGGACGGCAAAAACCAGAGGATAGAAACTGGACATCCCAAGAAAGGAAGCCGCTTGGATGAAAATTGCGAGAAAGAGGGCATAACCATAAGGATGAAAGTCAGAGAGCAACCTATCAAATTGACCCGCTATTAAGCCTTGAGCATAATTGAGATAACCCTGAGCATCTCCACGGATAACAACAGGGACGTCAAGGTTCAGCCATATAAAGAATGCACACGCAATAAGGGCACCATAAACACAAACACTGACGATAGAAAAAGAGGCAAGCGTCTTCGAATTGTTTGGCGCAGGAAGCATACAGTCCCTAAAATGTGAATCAAATCTTTTCGCATTCTACTAGAGAAGCATAGGCATTAAAAGCGAGTTCCGTCACGCACGCTTTGGACGGACAATATTTTTTATAACACCACAAATCAACAATAGGCTACAATAGCTGTATGCAAACTCTTTCCACCTCACTCAAATTGGCGCTTGTTCTCGTGGTGGTGTTGGGTCTTATCGCAGGGTTGACGTACTGGGCCGCCACGCAAGCGGTGCAGCCCGCCGCCCCTGTGATCCGAGCCGCGTATGCCCTCACGCCTGTGACCTATCTCAATGGAACGCCGATTGTGCGCTATGCTCGCGTCAATCCCGCTATTGTCGGTGTCCTGGAATACGCGGCTCCCTATGGCGATTTTTCCCTCAGTGTGCCGCAGGTCGGGGTGTCATCGGTGGGAATGTATCTGCCGCGCACGGGCAATACGCAGTTTGAGTTTGTGGATGCCACGCCGCTGCCCACGCCCTTCCCCTATCCGACCTCGCCGCCGCTGCCCCTGCCGGCGCTGCCCGAATCGGTGCAGCCAACGGCGATTGCGCTGGAAACATTGCAGCTCATCCTGCCGCCCATTGCGGGCGCGGCCAGCGCCGCCGGGATCGTCGGAACAATCGTGCCGCTGCCTGCGGTGGGGTCGGTATGTGCGCCCGCAGGCTACCCGGTGGATGGAATCTTGACACAGCGCTTTCACGCCTATCACAGCGGCATGGATATCGGCGTACCGTTGGGGACGGCTGTCCAGGCGACGATGAGCGGGGTGGTAACATTTGCGGGCTGGAGCGAAATTGGCTACGGCAATCTCGTCATTGTGCAAAATCAGCAGTTCATCACCTATTATGCCCATAACACATCATTCAACGTCGCGGTCAATCAGTATGTGGCGAAGGGCAGCCTGCTGGCATACAGCGGCAGCACCGGCAACAGCAGCGGGCCGCATGTCCATTACGAGACGCGCATCAATGATGTTCCCGTTGATCCGATGACATTTGAAGATCGCGGCTATGCGACGTGTTAATCACAGCGATTGAGAAGGATCAGACTCCCGCATGACCAGAGCGCCCGCCCCTGCTACACCCACTGTCCGGTTTATTTCGCTGCGCTGGCGTCTGATTCTGCCCCTCACGCTGGCGGTACTCATCGTGTCGATGTTGGGCGCATACGGCCTCACCAGCCAGATGGGAGGCGGCTTTGCCAGCGCCGAGGAGAATCTGCTGCGGCAGAGCGGCGAAGCGGTGCTGGGGCGAATGCAGCAGATGGATATCCATCTGGCAACAGAGGCCCAGCGCATCGCCTATACCATTGGCATCCCCGAAGCGATTCAGGCGCGGCAGAATGCCTCGCTCCATGCGCTGCTGGAAGGGCTGGCCGCCGCTGGACAGTTGGACAGTGCGATTGTCACCGACTCCAGCGGCATTGAGATCACGGGCCTGCTCCGCACTAAGACCGCCGATTTTACCGATTACAGCGTCGCCAGCAGCACGCCGTTGAGCGATTCAGCGCTGATCAAGCCGATTCTCGCCAAGCAGCTCGAACGCACATCGGGCGTCTTGCTCACGCCCAACGGCCCGCTGCTGTATACGGCTGTGCCGATTCGTGTGGATGGCACGCTGGTCGGGGTGGCGCTGGTAGGACAATCGCTGTCGAGTATTGTGGCCGATCTTCGCACGAGCGCGATTGCCCAGGTGACGCTGTATGACGCACAGGGGCAGGTGCTCAACACGTCGTT